>DASTHJ010000396.1:0-12331 GCA_035718265.1 Steroidobacteraceae bacterium
GTTGGCGCCGAGCGCATAGTCGATCTGGCGCTTGGCGAAATCGTGGTAGCGCGCCTTCAGCACCGTGTCGGTGATCGCATCCGAATACACCAGCGCCGCGAATGCCGTGTTCGCCGCGTAGCGCAGCGAGCCCCACTGGTCGAGCACGGCCTGGCCGCCGGGGCTGTAGTTGACGCGCGTGCCGTCGGCGCCGAGCGCCGTGCCGCCCACGGTCCACCAGTTGAGCCAGCGCTGCGCGTCCTGGTGATACTGCGTGGCGCCGGTGAGCTTGGCGAGCAGCACGTAGCAGCCGTACGACTTGTCGTCCCAGGCAATGGTCCACTTGTACGACTTGACCGTGGTCTGCTGCTGGTTGGAGAGATTCGCGTAGTAGCTCTGCGCCTTGTCGAGGAAGGCGCTTTCGCTCGTGGCGCGGTACAGCCAGATGGCGCCCCACACCAGCTCGTCGTTGTAGCCGCTCCAGGAGTTGTAGAACCCGGCGGCGTCGGTGATGCAATCCGAGTACTTGCCCCGATACGTGTCCGCGAAGCTGTACAGCTGGCGGGCATGCGAGAGCAGCGTGTTGGCATACGTGGGATCGGTGGGACGGAACGCGATCGAAGCCGCGGCCAGCGCCGCCGCCGTTTCGCCCGCGAGGTCGGAGCCGGGGCAGGAGGCGCTCACCTTGTACGCCGGCCGCGCCATCTGCATGACTTCCGCTGGGCCCCACCAGGAATGGTCGGTACCGCCGGCGCCGACCTGCCCGTAGAGCTCGTTGGGAGCGGTATGTGCCTTGATGAAGTAGTCAGTCGCCCAGCGCAGCTCGTCGAGCGCGGTGTCGAGCTGGCCGGTCTGCACGTAGGCGTTGCGATACTCGACGATGCCCCAGGCCAGCATCGTGGCCGAGGCCGCCATGGGAAAGCCGAACTTCACGTGATCGCCGGCGTCGTACCAGCCGCCGGTCAGATCCCTGCCGACATCCGCGCCGTCCTGCATTCCCGAGTCGCCGCGCCAGTTGACGCGGTTGTTCGCCGGCAGGTCGCCGGAGCGCTGCGCTTCGTAGAAGAACAGCGATTTCTGCAGCGCTTCGCCGTAATTGAAGGTCTGTGCGAACAGTGATGGCGCGATCAGCGCCGCGCATGCCGCGAGGATGCGGCAGAAACTCGTCCGTTGAGTCATGGGGTCCCCCTGAAGTGGAACTCGTGGCTTCGTTCCGATCCTTGCCACGCCCGCGCAGCTTATGCCGTGCGACCACCGTCTCCCATTGCGGAAAATCGCTACGCGCAACGCACCAGTCGCTGGCTGCACGAGACAGCCGGGACAAACTTGTCAGGGCCGGTGACATTTGCAGGCCAACTCCGACCTGGTTAGCCCCGCGCACGGCCTGGCATGAGTACCGAGAACATCGGCCCCGAAAACCGGATCCACGCGCAGGCGAGTTCGGCAACGGGAACACAATGCGCCCGGTCATCTGCTGCTGCCCAAGGCGCACGTCGCCGGGACTTTCCGAACTGCAGAATGAAATGCATGGACAGGACGGATCGGCACTCATGGCTGGAGCCTCGGCCGCCGCACGCGTGCCGCCTGGTCCGCGGGCGCAGGCCGGATTGCCTGACAACTGGACCGCGCACGCCCTTTGCAGTAGCGTGCGCGCGCTCGGTCGTCCGCAGGGCGGCGCCCGGAGAGGTGGCAGAGCGGTTGAATGCACCGGTCTTGAAAACCGGCATCGGAGCAATCCGATCGTGGGTTCGAATCCCACCCTCTCCGCCAGGTCCGGGCGAGAAACTTCGAACCCGCGATCAATCTGACGACGGGCGGCCGTCGCCGGGCGCGGATCAACCCGCCGTGCGCACCGCGACGATCACCGAGGCTGTGCGGGAGGCGGTGCCGGCAGCCCGCGCTTCGTGCTGCCGCTCGAGTAGCTAGACCATCGGAGCGGACTGACAGGGATCGGGGACGCGCCACGCTTGGCAGGGCCGGGCGTCCCCGGTACGTTGCGGCCCCATGAAAGCCATATTGCAAGCCACGCTCGCGGCCGTGCTGTCAGGAATCCTGGTGGGCGTCCTGCTGAAGAGGAAGGTTGCGCACGTGGGCAGCGCCGTCGGCTGAATCCCGGCTCTGCATCCATCCTGACAGGCGCGTCGGATTCTTCCGACAGGGTTCGGCCAATGATAGCGGTACATTCGCGGCTGCCGCGGTGGGGCGGCGCGGTGGGCTCCTCATGATTGCTTCTTCTCTTCCGGTGGGGCCGCGCGCCTTGCTGACCGGCGTCGACGATCTCAGCTTCCGGGTGTTCGTCGAATCGGTGCGCGACTACGCGTTGCTGATGCTCGATCCCAGGGGGCACATCATCAGCTGGAACTCGGGTGCCGGCGCCATCAAGGGCTACGACGCCGACGAGATCATCGGTCAGCACTTCTCGGTCTTCTATCCACCGGAGTCGGTCGAGCGCGGCCTGCCGGCGCACGAGCTGGAGCTGGCCGACCGCGACGGCCGTTTCGAGGACGAAGGCTGGCGGGTGCGCAAGGATGGCACGCGCTTCTGGGCCAACGTGGTCATCACGGCGCTGCGCGGCCAGGACGGCAAGCTCATGGGCTTCGCCAAGGTGACGCGCGACCTGACGGAACGCCGCCGGCACGAGGAGGCGCTGCGCTTCAACGAAGTGCGTTTCCGCACGCTGGTGGAGAGCGTGCGCGACTACGCGATCTTCATGCTCGATCCGGACGGCGACATCGCCACCTGGAACGCCGGCGCGCAGCAGATCCACGGCTTCAGCGCAGCGGAGATGATTGGTACGCATTTTTCGCGCCTGCTGGTGCCCGACGGCACGGAGCTCGGGCGCGCGCGCCGCGAGTTGCAGATCGCCCACGGCGAGGGGCGGTTCCAGGAAGAGGGCTGGCGCCTGCGCAAGGACGGCTCGCGCTTCTGGGCGAGCGTGGTGATCACCGCGATCCGCGACCAGCGCGGCGCGCTGCTCGGGTACTCGAAGATCACGCGCGACCTGACGGAGCGGCGGCGCGCCGAGGTGGCGCTGCGCGAAAGCGAGGAGCGCTTCCGCCTGCTGGTCGAGAGCGTGGTCGACTATGCCATCGTGACGCTCGACGAAGACGGCTTGATCACCAGCTGGAACAGCGGCGCCGAGCGCATCAACCGCTACGGCGCGGGCGAGATCATCGGCCGGCACTTCTCGCGGCTGTTCCCGCCCGAGGACATCCGCTCGAACAAGCCCTGGCGGCAGCTCGCGATGGCGCGCGAGCGTGGCCGCGTCAACGACGAATCCTGGCGCATCCGCAGCGACGGCACGCAGTACTGGGCGAGCAACGTGATCGCCGCGCTGCCCGAATCCGAGTCGCGACGCCGCATGTATTACATGGTCACGCAGGACCTGTCGCAGCGCCGGCACGCCGAAACACTCGCCGACACGGCGCAGCGCATGCACGAGTTCATCGCCATGCTGGCACATGAGCTGCGCAACCCGCTGGCGCCGATCCGCAACGCGGTGGTGCTGATGGCGCGCCGTAACGTGGAGGATCCGCTGGTCGAGGCCATGCGGCTGACCATCGACCGGCAAAGCCAGAACCTCACGCGCATCGTCGACGAGCTGCTCGACGTCAACCGGGTGGCGCGCGGCCAGTTCACCATCGACAAGCAGTCGATCGACCTGCGCGACGTGCTGGCGCGGGCCGTCGAGACCAGCCGGCCGGTGATCGACGCACGCTCGCACCGGCTGCACGTGTCGATCGCCGATGAGCCGATCGACTGCTTCGGCGATCCGTTGCGCCTCGCGCAGGTGGTGGTGAACATCCTCAACAACGCCGCCAAGTACACGCCCGACGGCGGCGACATCTGGCTGTCGGCGCGGCGCCAGGACGAGCGCGTGGAGCTGCGCGTGCGCGACACCGGCCGGGGCATCGCGCGCGACCTCATCGATCGTGTCTTCGACCTGTTCATGCAGGTGGATCCCAATGCCGGCAGCGCGCTCGGCGGTCTCGGCGTGGGCCTCGCGCTGGTACGGCGGATCGTCGAGCTGCACGGCGGCACCGTGCAGGCGACCAGCGAAGGACTCGGCAAGGGTTCGGAATTCATCGTTCGCCTGCCGCTCGCCGTGCCCGCCGGCCGCCGCGCAGACGACCGGGAGGAGGCGCGCGCCGAGGCCGCTCCGGGACGCTTCAAGGTGCTGGTGATCGACGACAACGTCGATGCCGCCAACAGCCTGAGCCTGTTGCTGCAATCGCTGGGGCACACGGTGCGCGCCACGTACGACGGCCCCTCGGGCATCGCCATCGCGCAGGATTTCTCGCCCGACGTCGTGATGCTCGACATCGGCATGCCCGTGATGAACGGCTATGAGGTGGCACGCGCCCTGCGCGCCGCCTCCGGGGACTACGCGCTGGTCGCCGTGACCGGCTGGGGTCACGAGGCTGCGAAACGCCAGGCGCGTGAAGCGGGGTTCGACTACCACCTCGTCAAACCGGCGGGCGAAGCCGAGCTCGGCAACGTGCTGTCGCGGATTGCCCACGCGCGGCGGGAGCGAACGACGCGCTGAGACCGCCCGTGGCGCGGACGGAATGTTCCTGCGCCGCGTCGGCGCGCCGGCGGTGATGCCGCAGTCGCAGCCTACAGCCGCGCAGCATCGCGGCTCCGCACACTGCGACGATGCAATCCCTGATCGTCTTCTCGCAGTACCGCTGGGATTTCGCGCTGCGGCGCCCGCAGCACCTGATGACCCGGCTGGCACGGGGCTTCCGCGTGTTCTACTTCGAGGAGCCGGTGTACGACGCGCGCGGCGCCTGGCTCGAGATTCGCGTGCCCGCCACGAACGTCCACGTATGCCGGCCGCACACGCGCATCGCCGAGCGCGGCTTCGCCGACGCGCAGATGCCGGTGCTGGCGGAGTTGCTCGAGAAGCTGATCACGTCGCACGACCTCGGCACGCCCGTGGTCTGGATGTACACGTCGCAGGCGCTGCCGCTGCTGCAGCGCCTGGACGCCAAGGCCATCGTGCACGACTGCATCGCCGAGCCGCTCGCGCCGCCCGAGATCGCGCGCGACCTGGCACAGCGCGAGCTGTCGCTGCTCAGGATCGCCGACCTGGTGTTCACCGGCGGCCCCAGCCTGTTCCGCCTCAAGCAGGCGCTGCACGACAACGTGCATTGCCTGCCGAGCAGCGTCGACAAGGAACATTTCGCCGCCGCCGCGCACGGCGGCGACCATCCCGAGCAGGCGGCGTTTGCGCATCCGCGCCTCGGCTTCTTCGGCGTCATCGACCAGCGCTTCGATCCGGTCGCGGTGTCGTTGCTCGCCGATGCGCATCCGGACTGGCAGATCGTGCTGGTCGGCCCGGTGGCGGACGTCGACCTGCGCTCGCTGCCTCGCCGGCCGAACATCCACTACATGGGAGAGCGTCCCTACGCGGAGCTGCCACAGTTCGTGGCCGGCTGGGACGTATGCCTGCTGCCATTCGCGATGAATGCCGCCACGCGCCACGGCAGTCCCGCCAAGGTGCTCGAGTACATGGCCGCCGGCAAGCCGATCGTCACCGCGCCATTGCCGGACGTGGTCGAGCCGTTCGGGCACATCGTGCACGTCGGCCGCCACGCGCAGTCCTTCGTCTCCGCGTGCGAGCGCGCGCTGGAGGAGCCGGCCGCGATGCGCGAGAAGCGCGCCGCCATGATGCGCAACGTGGTCAAGGCCACCTCGTGGGACGCGACCGCCGCGAAGATGCGCGCGTTGATCGAGGACGTGGCGCACCGGCAGCACCGGCGCCGGTCGCCGGCACTTCAGGCACTGACCAGGCCAACCGAGCACCGGCGCAGCGTGGTCGTCGGCGCCGGCCCGGCCGGCCTGTCGGCGGCCTGGCATCTGGGAGCCTCATGCCTGCTGCTCGAGCAGCACGACAAGATCGGCGGCAGCTGCCGTTCGTTCGTGGAAGGCGGTTTCAACTTCGATCACGGCGGCCGCGCGATGGCCTCGGCCGATCCTGCCGTGCACGCGATGTACGCGCGGCTGCTGGGCGAGAACCTCGCGTGGCACGCGACGCTCGCGGAACCGGGAGCACCGCGGCTGGCGCTGCCGCGACGCGGCGGAATGCAGGCCGTGATGGACGGCTTCCTGCCGCAACTGCGTGGCGAATTGCGGTTGAACGCGCGGGTCGCGCGCCTGAGCGCATCCCGCCACGTCGCGGTGCTGGCCGACGGGTCTAGCTACCGGTACGACGGTTTGATCGGCACGCTGCCGCTGCCCATGCTGGTGGACCTGCTGGGTGACGAGGCGCCGACGCGCGTGCGCCGCGCCGCCGGCGAGCTGCAGTACGAATCCTCGCGCTGGATCCACCTCGGCCTGGCCGACGGGCGCGGCATCCGGCCCGGTGCCGCGAGGCGGCAGCGCGCCCACGGGCTCGTGCGACGCATCGTCGTGCTGGATGGCGCCGCGCTGGCCTGCGAGATCCCGTATTCGCGCCGCGATCCGCTGCCCGGCGACGGCGACGCGCTGCTCGACCGCTGCATCGCCGAATGCGTACGCGGCGGCATCCTCGATGCCGAGGCGCTCGTGCCCGTGCGGCACCAGGTCGATGCGCCGTTCTCCGGCGTGTTGTCCGTGCCCGGACAGGACGAGCACGTGGAGACCATCCGCCAGTGGCTGCGTGCCCGCGACATCGAGCTGGCCGGAGAGTTCGCCGAGTGGCGCGACCGGCCCGAACATCCGTTCCTCGCCGGCATGCGGGCGGCATCGCGCCTCGCCGAGGCGCTGGCGCGCAAGGCGCCGCCGGCCGGCAAGGCCCGCCCGGCCGGTTCGCGCGTGGTCGCGGTCACGCAGGCTTCATAGTTGCGCAGTGCGGCGTGGGCGCGTGTATCGTGGCGCGCGCATGAATGTTCGATGCTGGGCAACTGCCCTCGGATGCTGGCTGCTGCCCCTGACCGCCGGCGCGCAGACCACGCCGGGGCAGCAGCGCGACGCGGCCGTCGGCGATTCGATCAGCTATGTATTCGCCACGGATCTCGGCAGCGGCGTCTACGACCTGGGAGGTCGCACGCTGCAGATCTACCGCCTGACCTGGTCGAAGCCGCTGCGCGAAGCCACGGCGCGGCAGGTCGGTGCGGCCTTCGACCTGCCGGTGACTTTCGGTTTCTTCGACTTCAACCCGGCCGACGTGGTCTCGCACGGCATTCCGACGCGCGTCGACAGCTTCGCGACCGTGCCCGGATTCCACCTGGACTATCTACTGCGCGGCGACTGGCACCTGATGCCGTACGCGCGCGCCGGGTTCAGCGTCGCCTCGAGCAGCGTCGACGGCTGGCTGTGGGGCACGGGCGTGCAGCTCGAGCGGCGCGCGCCGTTCCAGGGCTGGGACGGCCTGGCGCGCAGCGAGCTGGCGATCGCCGGCGTGAATTACCGGCACGACCTGCCGAACGACCGGTTCGTGCGGCTGCGGCAGGGTTTCGATTTCACGCGCACGCTGCCCTGGCGGATCCGCGACCGCTCCGTGGAGCTCGGGCTGTACGGCATCTTCGACGTGATCGTCGATTCGCCCGCGGCGCCGCTGGCCGGCGATCGCAACTACCCCATGCAGGCCGAATTCGGCTTCACGTGCAGCACGCGCCCGCGGTTTCGCGTCTGGCGATTCGACGCGCCGCGGCTCGGCTTCGGTTACCGGCTCGCCGGGGAGCTGTCCGCGTGGCGCCTGGTCATCGGCGCGCCGTTCTGACTCAGGCCGCGGTTGCCGGTGCGTGCTTCGCGAAATGCGCGAGCTGCGAGGCCAGCGCGCGTTGGAAGGCCGGGCGCGCCTCGCAGCGCGCCTGGTAGGCGGCCAGCGTGGGCATGTTCCTGACGCGGTCCGTGTGTCGCAGGAATCGCAGCACCGTGGTCATCACCAGGTCGCCGGCCGTGAACTCGCCTTCGAGGTACTCCCGGGTGCCGAGCGCCGCGGCCAGCTGGTCGAGCCGCGACTGCGCCATCTTCTCGGCGCTGGGACGCCGCCCCTTCGCCCACTCTTCATTGGCATAGAAATGGTCCAGCGCCGTGAGCGTCAGCACGTGCGGCTCGATGGAATTCAATGCCGCGAACACCCAGGTGCGGGCGCGGGCGCGCCGCGCCGGATCGGCCGGCAGCAACGTGGAACTGCGTTCGCCGACATGCAGGACGATGGCACCGGATTCGAACAGCGTGAGTCCTTCCTCCTCGTAGACCGGTACCTGGCCGAAGGGCTGCACCGCGCGATGTTGCGGTGAATTCTGCTCGCCCGGGCCGAGAAGCTTCTCTTCGTAGCGCAGTCCCGCTTCCTCGAGCGCCCAGCGCACGCGCAGGTCGCGCACCAGTCCCTGGGCGAAGGGCGGCACCCATTTGAAAGCCGTGATTCGAATCGTGGACATGATGAATCCTTGTCGTCGATGAGTCGGTGAGAGGGTCAGACGAGCCCCTGCCGGCAGGCCTCGTCGAGGTGTTCGAGGCCGCTGGTCCAGCCGCGCGCATGCGATGGCCGCGCGGACTCCGGCAGCTGCTCGTGCGTGACGACGACCTCGGTGCTCGCGCCCGCACCCAGGAAATCCACCGTCACCAGCGTCTCCTTGTGCTCGGTGCCGATGGAATGCCAGGTGAATACCAGCCGCTTTGGCCGGTCGATGGCCCGGTACACGCCGGTGTGCGGCAGCGGCCCGGATTCACCCTGCATGATGATTTCGTAGCGGCCGCCGACGCGCGGTTCGACGTGCGCGACCGTGCTGCGGATCGTGCCCGGGCGCATCCAGGCGGCCAGCGCCTGCGGATCGAGGAACGCGTCGAACAAGTCCTCGGCGGAGGCGGCGATGGTGCGGCGTACGACGACCGCGGCCGAGGGCAGTGTGTTCACGCTGGCGTTCATCTGCGGCTCCTCTTCTTCGTCACGTATTCGTCGAGCGCCGCGAGGCGGTTCTCCCAGAAGCGCCGGTAGTGCTCGATCCAGGCCGCGGCCCCGGACAACGGCGCGGGATCCAGCGACAGTACGTGTTCGCGGCCCATGACGCGGCGCTTCAGGAGCCCGGCGCGCTCCAGCGTGCGGATGTGCTTGGAGATCGAGTTCAGCGAGATCGGAAAATCCGCGGCGATGTCGGTGACACGTGCTTCGGCATTCGTGAGCCGCGCCAGGATGGCGCGCCGCGTGGGATCGCAGAGCGCATTGAAAACGCCGTCCAGCTGCCGCGATTGATATTCACCCATGTGGGTGAATATAGGCGGGCGGCCGCGTGCCGGTCAAGAGATCCGTCGAGAGAGGCGAGCGCCCCGGGTCAAAGGTCGAGCGTGATGCTCACCGGGCAGTGGTCCGATCCCATGACGTCGGCATGGATCTCGGCCTTCCTGACGCGTTTCTTCAACGCGCCCGAGACCAGGATGTAGTCGATTCTCCACCCGACGTTGCGCGCCCGCGCGTTGGCGAAGTGCGACCACCACGAGTAGTGACCATTGCCCTGCGTGAACAGCCGGAAGGTGTCGACGAACCCTGCGTCGAGGAAATTCTGGAAGCCCTCGCGTTCCTCCTCGGTGAAGCCCTTCTTGCCGCGGTTCGGCTTGGGATTGGCGAGGTCGAGCTCGGTGTGCGCCACGTTCAAGTCGCCGCAGAAGATCACCGGCTTCTTCTTCTCGAGCTGCCGGACATAGGCGAGGAAGGCCGGGTCCCAATGCTCGTGGCGCAGCTTGAGCCGTGACAGGTCGTCCTTGGCGTTCGGCGTGTAGACCGTGACCGCATGGAATTTCTCGAATTCGGCCGTGATCACCCGACCCTCGTTCCACGCGTCGCGCTTCAGCTCGTCGGCGAACGTGAACTTCTTCGCGAATGCGTCGGGGAAGCCCTTGATGACCTTGAGCGGCTCGGTGCGCGTGAAGATCGCCGTGCCGGAATAGCCCTTCTTCTCGGCGGAATTCCAGTACTCGTGGTAGTCCGGCAGATCGATCTCGGCCTGGCCCTTCTCGGCCTTGGTCTCCTGCAGGCACAGGATGTCCGGCTTGTGTGCGGCGACGAATTTCTGGAAGGTGCCCTTCTTGACCACGGCGCGGATGCCGTTGACGTTCCACGAATAGAATTTCATGCGCGCGAGTATAGGGGTAGATTACCGACATGGAGATCACCGGCGGCTGCCTCTGCAAGCGCGTGCGCTTTCGCATCGCGGCCAGGCCCCTGGCCATGCGGCTGTGCTGGTGCCGGCTCTGCCAGTACCTGGCCGCCGGCAATGCCACGGTCAACGTGGTGTTCCCGAGCGATGCCATCACGATCGAAGGCGAGCTCACCGACTATCGCAGCGTCGCCGCGAGCGGCAATGTCATGCACCGGCGCTTCTGCCCGCACTGTGGCACGCAGCTGTTCAGCGCGGCCGAACAGCGCCCGCATCTCGTCATCGTGCGCAACGGCGCGCTCGACGACACGGAGCTGCTCGAGCCCGAGGCCACGATCTGGACCAGCGAGGCGCCCGAGTGGGCCTGGATCGACGAGGCCCTGCCGCAGCATCCGGCGCAGCCACCGCCGGTCGCCTGAGGCGCGCGCCAAGGGGGAGGGGATTCTGATCACGCGCCTCAGGACGGAGTTCCGATTCGCATGGCTGTGGCCGTGGATCCAGCAGACGGCGGCGCGCCGTTTCGTGTTCGCGCTCGCCATCGGTGCGCTGGCCGCGGCGCTGCACTGGTCGATCTTTCCGATCACGCAGTCGCGTGTCACGTTCATCTTCTTCATTCCGGCCATCGTGCTGGCCACCACCATCGCGGGGCGCTGGCCCGGCGCGCTCGTGGCCGCGATGGGCATCGTCAACTCGGCGCTGATGAAGACGCCGGGCATGATCTGGATCCCGAACTCGGCCGAGCAGGTGGCGCTGATTTCCTCGACCGTGGTTTCCGTGCTGGTGATCTTCGTGGGCGATTACTATCGCTCGCTGTCACTGCGCGAGCTCTCCGACCTGAACGACCTGCACGAGCTGTCCGCGACGCTCGCCTCGATTCCGACGTTGCCCGAGCAGCTGCAGCTCATCCTGGCCACGTTCGTGCGGATCCACGCAGGCCGCGGCGGGCTCATCACCATCCACGATCCGGCGCGCGACGCGATCGACATCGCCGCCAGCGTCGGCATCGGCGCGGCGGCTCTCGACCGTCTGCGCAGCGTCGAGGCCGGCGCGCGGGGCGCCCATTCGCGCGTGGTCATCGAGGACACCGAACGCGATCCCGGCAGCGCAGGCCTGCGCGAGGTGGCGCGCGAGCAGGGATTTCGCGCCATCCACGCCACGCCGCTGGTCGGGCGGGACGGCGAAGTGCTGGGCGCGCTCACCGTGCACCTCGCCGTACCCCGGCGCCCGAGCGAGCGCGAGATCCGCATCGCCGACATCTGTGCGCGCAAGGCCTCGGTGTTCCTCGAGCGCGCGCGCGCGGAGGAGGCCGTGCGCCAGCGCGATCGGCGCTTCCAGTCCGTGCTCGAGGCCTCCGGCGTGCCGTTCCTGATCTGGTCGCCGGTGCGCGACGAGCATGGCCGCATCGTCGATTTCCGTTTCCGGTACCTGAACACGGCTGCCGCGACGCTGATGCGTATCCGTGTCGACGAGTTCGTCGACCGGCGCGTGCTCGACGTACTGCCGCACGCCTGGGACGATCCCGAGCGGCTGCAGATGTACGTCGAGGCGCTCGAGAAGAACGAAGTGCGCCACATGGAGCGGCAGTCCGCGGCCGACGACAATCGCGCCTGGTTCCACATCGTGGCGTCGCCGCTGGACGGCGACCTGGCCGTGTGGTTCGCGGACATCACGCAGCGCAAGGCGCAGGAGCGCCAGCTGGTGGAGGCCGACCGTCGCAAGGACGAATTCCTCGCCACGCTGGCGCACGAGCTGCGCAATCCGCTGGCGCCGATCCGCCAGGCCGCGAGCATCGCGCGCAACGAGCACGCCACCGAGGCACAGAAGCGCTGGTCGAACAACGTCATCGAGCGCCAGGTGCAGCACATGTCGCTGCTGCTCGACGACCTGCTGGACGTGGCGCGCATCACGCACGGGACGTTGCAGCTGCGCAAGCAGGACACGGACCTGCAGTCGATTCTCGGCGCGGCGATCGAGACCGCGCGGCCGCTGATCGACGAACGGCATCACCAGCTGCTCATCGACGTGCCCGGCGACCTGCTGCTGGTCGGCGATCCCTTGCGGCTCGCGCAGGTGTTGTCGAACCTGCTGACCAACGCCGCGAAGTACACGCCGCCGCGCGGCACGATCCGCGTCAGCGCGCAGGTGTGCGTCGGCGAGCTGATCGTGAGCGTCGAGGACAACGGCATCGGCATCGCGGCGGAAGACCTGGCGCGCGTGTTCGGCATGTTTGCGCAGCTCGGCTCCGCCAAGGATCATGCCGCCGGCGGACT
>DASTHJ010000397.1:0-18258 GCA_035718265.1 Steroidobacteraceae bacterium
TCGTCCACCACGTCGATGGCCTTGTCGGGCATGTGCCGCTCGTTGATGTGTCGCGCGGCGAGCTCGGCCGCGGCGCGGATCGCCTCGTTGCTGTATGCCACGCCATGATGCTGCTCGAAGCGCGGCTTCAGGCCCATCAGGATGTCGACCGTCTCGGCCACGGTCGGCTCGACCACGTCGATCTTCTGGAAACGGCGCGCCAGCGCGTGATCCTTCTCGAAGATGCCGCGATATTCCTGGTAGGTGGTCGAGCCGATGCAGCGCAGCTCGCCGTTGGTGAGCACCGGCTTGATGAGATTCGAGGCATCCATGACGCCGCCCGAGGCGGCACCCGCACCGATCACGGTGTGGATCTCGTCGATGAACAGGATGGCGCCGGGCTGCTTCTTGAGCTCGGCGATCACGCTCTTCAGGCGCTTCTCGAAGTCGCCGCGGTACTTGGTGCCGGCGATCAGCGAGCCCATGTCGAGCGAGTAGATGGTGCAGTCGGACAACACGTCGGGAACCTTGCCCTCGACGATCATGCGCGCCAGGCCTTCGGCAATGGCGGTCTTGCCGACGCCGGCTTCACCCACGTACAGCGGATTGTTCTTGCGGCGGCGGCACAGGATCTCGATGGTGCGCTCCACTTCGAGCTGCCGGCCGATCAGCGGATCGATCTTGCCGTCCTGCGCCTGCTGGTTGAGATTCGTGGTGTACCGGTCGAGCGCGCTGCCGCCCTCGCCGTCCCGCTCGGACTCGGCGGTGTCTTCCTTGCCGGTCTTCTCCTCGGCGATCTTCGACAGGCCATGCGACACGAAATTGACCACGTCGAGGCGCGTGACCTCGGCACGGTTCAGCAGGTGCACGGCATGACTCTGCTTCTCGCTGAAGATCGCGATCAGCACGTTGGCGACGCCGACTTCCTTCTTGCCCGAGGACTGCACGTGGAACACGGCGCGCTGCAGCACGCGCTGGAACCCGAGCGTCGGCTGGACCTCGCGGTCCTCGTCGTTCGGCAGGCGCGGCGTGGTTCGATCGAGATGATCGTTGAGCGAGTCCTTGAGCTTGTTCAGGTCGGCACCGCAAGCCCGCAGGATTTCGCGCACCTTCGGGGTGTCGAGGATCGACAGCAGCAGGTGCTCGACCGTCAGGAACTCGTGACGGGCATCACGCGCCTTGGCGAAGGCGTCGTTCAAACAGAATTCGAGCTCTTGGGATAACACCTTCGCAACCTCTCGGCCGTTGAACGCTCGTCAGGCCTCTTCGAGCGTGCACATCAATGGATGGTGGTGGTCACGAGCATAAGAGGTCACCAGGGCCACTTTGGTTTCCGCGATCTCGTATGTGAACACACCACAAATGCCCTTTCCCTGGGTATGCACCTCGAGCATGACCCGCGTCGCAGTCGTGCGGTCCATGCGGAAGAACTTTTCGAGGACGTCGACGACGAACTCCATCGGGGTGTAGTCGTCGTTGAGCAGCACCACCTGATATAAGGGCGGCTGCTTCGTCTTGGGCTCGGCTTCTTCGACTGCGAGGCCCGCGCCGCCGTGATCGGGGCGTTCGGTTTCAGAACTGGGCATTGGCGGTCATTTATAGGGGTCGTCCGATGGCAACACAAGTGCATCGGCGGCAGTGTCGGTTTGCCGAGACAAAACAAGCGCTTGAGGGCGTCGAGCAGCGAAACGTATCATCATGGAAATGACGGCAAACATCTGGAGTCCGAGCGCTGGCGGCGGGGGCGACTGGCGCTCCGCGCTGCTTGCGCGTGCGCCCCAGGTGGTGACCTTCATCCTGGCTCTCGCGCTCGCCGCGCAGCTCGCGCTCATTGTCGTGTCGTTCGCCGGCCGCGGCCGTCAGACAGTGCCGCCTCCTGCAACCGCCACGCCGCCGGTGCCGCAACTGGACATCGCCGCACTCGTCAACGCCCATCTATTCGGCAATGCTGTCGTGCAGAACACGAATGCCGACGGCGCGAATGCGCCTCCCTCCAGCATGCCCCTGGTGCTCGCCGGAGTGCTCGCGACGCCCGATCCAAAGGAAGGTATGGCCATCATCGGCGAAAACGCGCAATCAGCCCGGGTCGTCATCGTCGGACAGCAGGTGCCGGGCGGCGCCACGTTGCATTCCGTGTTCCCGGACCGCGCCATCATCGATCGCAATGGTGCGCTCGAATCCGTGCTGCTGCCGCGCCGTACCCAGGGATCGGCCGCTCCGCCGCCCCCACCGCCGCCGGTCGCCTCCGCGGAGGGCCCGGAAGCCTCCATCGAGCGCATGCGTCGGCTGGTCGCCGACGATCCCAGCGTGATCATGCAGGTCATGCGACCGCAGCCGGTGTTCGCCGGCGGCCGGATGAAGGGCTTCCGCGTCTACCCGGGTGCCAACCGGCAGGCCTTCGCGCGCCTCGGCTTGCGGGCCGGCGATCTGGTGACGGCCATCAACGGCACGCCGCTCGACGACAAGGATCGCGCGCAGGAAATTTTCGCGACGCTGAATTCCTCGAGCGACGCGCGCGTCACGGTGACCCGTAACGGCCGGCAGCAGGACCTGCTGCTCAACCTGGCGCAGGTCGCGAACGAAGCGGAACAATTGAACACCGGCCCCGAAGCGGACCCGGTCCAGCCGGATCCCGGCAGCGAATAATAAAGAGCGGCACATGAACGGGAACACGCACGCCATGAAACAGGCCTCCTTACGCGCCACCCTGCTGGCCGCGATCTTCGCGTTCAGCGCCACCGGCATCGTCAGCGCCCAGGGCATCGGCAAGACCAACGGCCAGCGCATCACGCCCAACTTCAAGGACGCCGAGATCGGCCAGGTCATCGAGGCCGTCGCGGCCGCGACCGGCAAGACCATCATTCCCGATCCGCGCGTGCGCAGCACCAACGTGACGATGCTGTCACAGACGCCGATGTCGCCGGACGCCTTCTACGAGGCGTTCCTCGCGCTGTTGCAAGTCCACCAGTACGTGGCCGTGGAGTCGGGCGGCATCATCCGCATCCTGCCGGAGGCCAACGCGCGGCAGCTGCCGAACATCGACCTGCCGGAGCGCGTCAACGGCAATTCGGACGAGCTGATCACGCAGGTCATCCAGATCGAGAACGTCAACACGGCGCAGCTCGTGCCGGTGCTTCGGCCGCTGATGCCCCAGGCCGCGCACATGGCGGCCTACCCGCCGGCGAACATCCTCATCCTCTCGGACCACGCCAGCAACGTTTCGCGCATCATGCGCATCATCAAGCGCATCGACCAGGCGGGCGACAACGACGTCGACATCATCAACCTGCAGAACGCCTCGGCGGCGGAAGTGGTGCGCGTCGTGAACACGTTCTTCGCTCAGCAGGCGGCCGGCGAAGGCGGCGGTGGCGCCTCGCCGACGCGCGTGATCGCCGACGACCGCTCGAACAGCGTGCTGATCGGCGGCGACAAGAATGCGCGACTGCGCATCAAGGCGCTGATCGCGCACCTCGACACGCCGCTCGAGAGTGGCGGCGACACGCAGGTGCGCTACCTGCAGTTCGCCGATGCCGAGAAGATCGCCACCAAGCTCAAGGAACAGATCAGCGCGACGGTGGCCATCACCGGCGGCGCGCCGCCGGCCGGTGGCGCGCAGGGCGGCGGCGGAGTTGCCGCCAGCGCCGATCGTTCGACCACCATCTGGGCCGAGCCCGAGACCAATGCGCTGGTGATCACCGCGCCCGCCAAGGTCATGAAGTCGCTGATGGCCGTGGTCGACAAGCTCGACATCCGGCGCGCGCAGGTGCTGGTGGAAGCCATCATCGTCGACGTGCAGATCGAGAAGAGCGCGGAGCTCGGCGTGAACTGGGCCGTTTGGTCGGAGGACAGCAGCAACCTGCCGGTCGGCACGTTCCAGTCGCAGGTGGCGGGCGTGAACCTCGCGCAGCTCGCGCAGGCGGTCGACAATCCGGCCAGCGCCCCGGCGGCGCTCGGCAACGGCACCACGTTCGGCATCGGGCGCATCGCCGCCACCGGCGTGAACTTCGCCGCGATGATCCGCGCCGTGCAGGGCGACTCGAACACCAACCTGATCGCCACGCCCTCCACGGTCACGATGGACAACCAGGAAGCGCAACTCAAGGTGGCGCAGGAAGTGCCGTTCATCACCGGCCAGTTCACGAACACCGGCAACACCAACAACGGCGAGGTGAATCCGTTCACCACCGTGCAGCGACAGGAAGTCGGCACCATCCTCAAGATCACGCCGCAGGTGAACGAGGGCGGCGCGCTGGTGCAGCTCAAGATCGACATCGAGAGCTCGGCGCTGTCCGGCACCACCGGCGATGCCAACAGCGCCATCACCAACAAGCGCACCATCAGCACCAACGTGCTCATCGAGGATGGCGGCATCGTCGTGCTGGGCGGCCTGATCCAGGACGGCGACACGCGCGGCGAGCAGCGCGTGCCCTACCTCGGTCGCATCCCGGTGATCGGCGAGCTGTTCAAGACGCGCAAGCGCACGCGCGAGAAGCGCAACCTGATGGTGTTCATCCGGCCGAAGATCCTGCGCGACGGCCTGGCCGCGGCCATCGAGACGGACGCCAAGTACAACTACATCCGCGACGAGCAGCTGCGCGGGCGGCGGCCGAAATCCGAGGTGCTGCCGCTGATCCCGTTCACGGCCTCGCCGGTGCTGCCGCCGCTGCCACCGCCGGCCACTCGGCCCACGCCGCCCGGACCCGTGGGCCCGGACGGGGCGCCGCAGCAGCCACAGCCGGACGCCGCCCCGCCGGCGGCGCCCACGGAGCCGGACAACTCGGTCGACGCGCCGCCGAAATGAACGACGTCACCGAGATCAAGGCGCCGAAACGCGTCGGCTTCGCGTTCGCCAAGCGGCACGGGGTGCTGGTGCGCCGCGTGCACGAGGGCATCGCCGAGTGCGTGTACCGGCCAGGCGCGGCGCCGCTCGCGGTCTCGGAGGTGCGCCGCTACCTGGGCGTGCCGCTGAAGCTCGAGAAGGTCGAGGAAGGCACGTTCGACTCGATGCTGCGGCTCGCCTACGAGGCCGGCAACGACGCGATGGAGGCCGCGACCGGCGTCGAGGAATCCACCGATCTTGCGCACCTGGCGCAGGAGCTCCCCGAACAGGCCGACCTGCTCGAGAGCGAGGACGACGCGCCCATCATCCGGCTCATCAATGCCGTGCTCACGCAGGCGGTCAAGGAGAACGCCTCGGACATCCACGTGGAGCCGTTCGAGAACCGGCTGGTGATCCGCTTCCGCGTCGACGGCGTGCTGCGCGAGGTCCTGCAGAGCAAGCGCGCGGTCGCGCCGCTGGTCGTGTCGCGCATCAAGGTGATGTCGCGGCTCGACATCGCCGAGAAGCGCCTGCCGCAGGACGGCCGCATCAGCCTGCGGATCGCCGGCCGCTCGGTGGACGTGCGCGTCTCGACCATCCCGTCCGGCCACGGCGAACGCGTGGTCATGCGTATCCTCGACAAGCAGGCCGGGCGCCTGAAGCTGTCCGCGCTCGGCATGGATCCGAAGACCGAGCAGATGATCGCGGAGCTGTTCAGCAAGCCGCACGGCATCATCCTGGTGACGGGCCCCACGGGTTCCGGCAAGACCACGACGCTGTATGCCGGCCTCGAGCACCTGAACGACAACACGCAGAACATCATGACGGTCGAGGACCCGATCGAGTACTACATCGACGGCATCGGCCAGACGCAGGTGAACACCAAGGTCGAGATGACCTTCGCGCGCGGCCTGCGCGCCATCCTGCGCCAGGACCCGGACGTGGTCATGGTCGGCGAGATCCGCGACCTCGAGACCGCGCAGATCGCGGTGCAGGCCTCGCTGACCGGTCACCTCGTGCTGAGCACGCTGCACACCAATCCGGCGGTGGGCGCGGTGACGCGTCTGCGCGACATGGGCATCGAGCCCTTCCTGCTGTCCTCGAGCCTCATCGGCGTGATCGCCCAGCGCCTGGTGCGCACGCTGAACCCGGATACCAAGGTGGCCTTCGAGGCAGGCGAATACGAACGCCGGCTGCTGGGCCTGGGGCCGAACGATCCGTCGCCGACGCTGTACAAGCCGGCGAGCTTCAATGGTTTTCGCGGCCGCACCGGCATCTACGAGCTGGTCGTGGTCGACGACCAGATGCGCACCATGATCCACGACGAGGCTCCCGAGCACGAGCTCGAGCGCTACGCGCGCACGCTGACGCCGTCGATCCGCGACGACGGCCTGGAGAAGGTGTTGCGCGGCGAGACCACGGTCGAAGAAGTCCTGCGCGTCACGCGCGAGGACTGACGCGCCGCCGATCCGCCGATGGGTGCCTTCGAATACACCGCCCTCGACACCGCCGGCCGCGAACAGAGCGGCGTGGTCGAGGGCGACACCGTCAAGCACGTGCGCCAGCTGCTGCGCGAACGGCAACTGCTGCCGGTCAGCGTCGCCGAGGTCAAGCATGGCGAGGCGAAGCGCCAGCGCGGCTTCTCCCTGCGCCGCGGAGTGTCGGCCTCCGACCTGTCACTGCTGACGCGCCAGCTCGCGACACTGGTCAAGGCCGGGCTGCCGCTCGAGGAAGCGCTGCTCGCGGTATCGCAACAATCCGAGAAGCCGCGCGTGCAGAGCATCATGCTGGGCGTGCGCGCCAAGGTCATGGAAGGCCACACGCTGGCCGATGGTCTCGGCGAATTCCCGCGCGTGTTCCCCGAGATCTACCGCTCCACCGTGTCGGCCGGCGAGAGTTCGGGACGCCTGGACGGCGTGCTCGAACGGCTCGCCGACTACACCGAGAACCGCGAGGTGACCCGGCAGAAGGTACTGGGCGCGCTGCTCTACCCGATCGTGCTGTCGATCGTCTGCCTGGGCATCGTGACCGGCATGATGGTCTACGTGGTTCCCAAGGTCATCGAGGTGTTCGAATCGAGCAAGGGCCAGCTGCCCATGGCCACGCGCGTGCTGATCCTGATCAGCGACGTGCTGCGCAACTACGGCATCTACCTGCTGGTCGGCATCGTCGCCGCCATCGTGGCGTTCGTCTACTGGCTCAAGGACCCGGACAACCGGCGGCGCTTCCACCGCTTCCAGCTGCGCCTGCCGCTGCTCGGGCGGCTGGTGCGCGGCTTCAACACGGCGCGCTTCACGCGCACGTTCAGCATCCTCTCGGCCAGCGCCGTGCCGGTGCTCGAAGCCATGCGCATCGCCGGCGAGGTGGTCACCAATCTACCCATGCGCGATGCGGTGGTGGCGGCGGCGTCCCGGGTGCGCGAGGGCGCACCGATCGGACGCTCCCTGCAGACCAGCCGGCTGTTTCCACCCATGACCGTGCACCTGATCTCCTCGGGCGAATCCAGCGGCGAGCTCGATACCATGCTGGAACGCGCCGCGACCAACCAGGAGCGCGAGCTGGACTCCATGATGGGTGCGCTGGTGGGATTGCTCGGACCACTTCTCATTGTTGTGATGGGCCTCTTCGTCATGGGCATCGTTTTTGCAATGCTGATGCCCATTTTCGAAATGAACAAATACATTCGTTGAAGAATCGTGGCGCAGGGCCATTGCATGGCACCGCGGCTCGATTTATAACGCGCGCATCTGAGGGTCGTGCCGTTTACGACGATGAACGAGAAGCCCGAGTCAGAGGAATTCGACGAGGACGAGGAAGAGACCGCGTTCGAGGCAACGAGCGAGGTCGACTTCGATCGTCTCGCCAAGGACCTGGACGCCGCGAAGAAACGCGGTCAGAAGCTGGGAGATCCGGCGTGGCGCCGGCTCGAGCGCCGCCTCGAGGAAAAGTACACCGCCGAGCTCACCAGCGACTTCGACGATTACAACATCGACGATGACTCGACCGCGGTCCGCAAGATGAACGCGAAGAACCTGCGCTAGTTAGCGGAAATCGCGCGATTGGGTCACGACGTTGCCCAGCAGGTGGCTGCGATCGAGCAGCTTGCGGGCGACCACGTGCGTGACGCCGCCCTCCTTCTGCAATTGCCCGTGCACCTCGAGCAGCCGTGAATTGTTCGCGATGCGGCGGGCGCGCGACCAGACGCGCTCCCAGACGATGAGATTCACGTACCCGGTTTCGTCCTCGAGCGTGACGAACATGACGCCGCCGGCGCTCTGCGGACGCTGGCGCGCGGTGACGATGCCGGCGACGCGCACCACGCGCCCGTGCGGCAGCTCGCGCAGCGCGGCGGCCGTGAGCACGTGCCCGGCCGCCAAGGTCTCGCGCAGCAGCGCCAGCGGATGGCGCCCCAGCGTCAGCCCCGAGGAGCGGTAGTCCGCCGCGATGTTCTGTCCCTCGGTCGGCGGCGCCAGCAGCGGCGTGCCCTCGGGGGCATGCGGCACCGGCGCCAGCGGCAGCTCCTGCTCGCTGCCGGCCACCTGCCAGAACGTGAGGTGGCGGTTGCCCGACAGCTGGCGCAGCGCGCCCGCGTCGGCCAGCGCCTCCAGCTCGCGGCGTTCCAGGTCCGCACGCCGCGCCAGGTCCTGCACGCCGGCGAAGGGCGCCCCGGCCCGCGCCGCGACGATGCGCGCCGCGGCCTCCTCGCCCAGCGACTTGACCAGGCGCAACCCCAGCCGCAGCGCCGGCTCATCGTCGGCGGGCGACGCACGGCGTTCCAGCGTGCAGTCCCAGTCGCTGTGGCAGACACAGATCGGCCGCACCTCGACGCCATGCTCGCGCGCGTCGCGCACCAGTTGCGCCGGCGCGTAGAAGCCCATGGGCTGGCTGTTGAGCAACGCGGCCGTGAACGCCGCGGGCTCGTGGCATTTCAGCCAGGCCGAGCTGTACACCAGCAGCGCGAAGCTGGCGGCGTGCGATTCCGGAAAGCCGTATTCGCCGAAGCCCTGGATCTGGCTGAAGATGCGCCGCGCGAACTCGTCGGGATAACCGCGCGCGCGCATGCCTTCGATGAGCCGCTTCTCGAAATGTCCCAGGCCACCGCGCCGCTGCCAGGCGGCCATGCTCCGCCGCAGCTGGTCGGCCTCGCCCGGCGTGAAGCCTGCGGCGACGATCGCGATCTGCATGACCTGCTCCTGGAAGATGGGCACGCCCAGCGTGCGCTCCAGCACCTTCTCCACGTCCTTGCTCGGATAGTCGACGGGCTCGAGCCCCTGCCGCCGGCGCAGGTAGGGATGCACCATGCCGCCCTGGATGGGCCCCGGCCGCACGATGGCCACCTCGATGACGAGGTCGTAGAACTTCTCGGGCTTCAGCCGCGGCAGCATCGACATCTGCGCGCGCGACTCCACCTGGAACACGCCGACGGTGTCGGCGCGCGCGATCATCGCGTAGACCCGCGAGTCCTCGCGCGGCACATCGGCCAGGCCGAACGGCCTGCCGCGGAACGCGCTGACGTACTCCAGCGCGCGGCGCAGCGCCGACAGCATGCCGAGCCCGAGCACGTCCACCTTGAGCAGCCCGAGGTCTTCGAGATCGTCCTTGTCCCACTGGATGACGGTGCGGTCTTCCATTGCGGCGTTCTCGATGGGCACCAGTTCCTCCAGCAGCTCCTGCGAGATCACGAAGCCACCGACGTGCTGCGACAGGTGCCGCGGGAAGCCGAGCACCTGGCGCACCAGCGTCAGCAGCAGCCGGATCTGCGGATTGTCCGGTTCGAAACCCGCCTCGCGGACGCGCTCGGCGTCGACGCCGACGTCCCACCATTGCAGCGCGCCGGCGAGCCGCTCTGCCTGCATGGCGTCGAGGCCGATGGCGCCGGCCATGTCGCGCAGCGCGCTGCGCGGACGGTAGCTGATCACCGTGGCCGCGAGCGCCGTGCGCTCGCGGCCGTACTTGCGGTAGATGTACTGGATGACTTCCTCGCGCCGCTCGTGCTCGAAATCGATGTCGATGTCGGGCGGCTCGCGGCGCTCGCGCGAGATGAAGCGTTCCATGAGCAGCTGGCTGCGCGACGGATCGACCTCGGTCACCCCCAGGCAGTAGCACACCACCGAGTTCGCGGCCGAGCCGCGGCCCTGGCACAGGATGTTCAGGCGCCGTGCCTCGTTCACGATGTCGTGCACGGTGAGGAAGTAGGACTCGTAACCGAGCTCGCGGATCAGCGCGAGCTCGTAGTCGATCCTGGCGCGCATGTCTTCGGGCACGCCCGCCGGCCAGCGGCGGCGCGCCCCGGCCTCGGCGAGCTGGCGCAGGTGCGACGCCGGCGTCTCTCCGGCCGGCACCAGCTCGCGCGGGTATTCGTAGCGCAACTCGTCGAGCGAGAAGTCGGCGAGCGCCGCGATCTTCACGGTCTCGGCCAGCAGCTCGGCCGGGTAGAGCCGCGCGAGCCGCTGGCGCTCGCGCAGGTGGCGTTCGCCGTTCGGGAACAGCCGCTCGCCCGCCTCCGCCAGCGTGACGCGGTGACGCACCGCCGTGAGCGCATCCTGCAGCGCGCGGCGTTCGCGCACGTGCATGTGCACGTCGCCGGCGGCCGTCAGCGGCAGCCCGTGCCGCGCGCCGAGCCGGCGGCATTCTTCGAGATGCCGTGCGTCGCGGCCGTCGCGCAGCAGCTCCACCGCGATCCAGGCGCGGCCGGCGAACACGTGCGCCACCCAGGCGGCCTGCTCCTCGGTGGCGTCCTCCGCCGGCGCCCACAGGACCAGCGCGCCGTGCGCATCGCGCAGGAATTCCTCGACGTCGGCGCGCCTCAGCGAGTAGCTGCCCTTCTGCGCCTTGCGACGTCCGCGCGTGATGAGTCGTGACAGCCGGCCATACCCCGCGCGATCACGCGCGATGACCACGAGCTTCAGGCCGCACTCCAGCCGGAACTCCGCGCCGATGAGCAGCTTGATGCCGCCGCCGATCTTCCTGATCGCCGAATGCGCGCGCACCACGCCCGCCAGCGAGCACTCGTCGGTGATGGCCAGCGCCGCATAGCCGAGCGTGCGCGCCTGCACCACCAGCTCTTCCGCATGCGAGGCGCCGCGCAGGAAGCTGAAGTTGCTCAGGCAGTGCAGCTCGGCGTAGTCAGGTAATGAAAGACATTCCTCGTTGAGAAATGGGGACATTCCTCATTTCCCCGCTTCGCGGGCAAAAGGGGACAGACCTGCCGCAGGTCTGTCCCCTTTTGCTAGGAAATGAGGAATGTCCCCATTTCTCAACGAGGAATGTCCCCATTTCATCCGAAAAATCCGTGCAGGAACCAGCGACGCTCGCCGGCGCATTCGCGATAGATCCACAGCAGGGCGCCCGCGGCATCCTGGGCGACGTAGTAGTCGCGCTGGACGTCGTCGCCATCCCACCAGCCGCTCTCGATGCGCTCGGGACCACCTGACAACTGCAGTGGCCCCTGATGCCGCGGTCGTCCGCGCGACGACTCCAGCGGTTGCGGCGCCGCGAGCAGCCAGAGCGGGCGGCGGCCCGGCGCATGGACACGCGCGTCCGGCGCGCCGCCGCTGCCGGTGTCCGGCTCGACCACGCGCCAGGCGCGCTCCGGCCGATGCTCCGCCACGCGCCGGATGCCGTAGAGCGCCTGCGCGCCGAGCCGCGCGCGCAGGTGCTCGACCAGCGAGGGCATTTCACCGCAACTGGCATGGCCATGTTCGCCGGGCGACCACAATGGCTGGCTGGCCGGCGACAGCGGACTCGGTGCCCCGCCGCGCAGTTCACAGCGGCGCACCGGCTCGGGCAATGTCAGCGTCGCCAGCCGCTCGCGCAGCAGGCGCGCGAACCGCGCGGCGTTGGCCTCCGGGACGGCCAGCCGCAACGTACAGCGCGTGGGCGCCGCCCGGTAATGATGAAAGCGGCATTGCAGCGAGGTGATGCCGCATTGGCGCACGCGCAGGAAACGTTCGAGCTCATCGAGCAATGGCGCGAGCGCCTGCAGGATGCGCTCGTGATCCTCGATCTCGTGATCGAGGTCGCGCGCGCCGCGATACTGTTCGCGGCGCTCGAGCCGCGCGCGCGGATCGGCGCGACGCCCCAGCAGCCGGTCGAGATCGGCGAGCCGCCCGGGACCGAAACGCCGCGCGAATCCGGCGCGCGGCAGGCGCAGCAGCTCGCCGAGCGTGCGCACGCCCATGGCCGCGAGGCGCAGGTTGTGCTCCTCGGGCCAGCGCAACACGGTCAATGGCAGCGGCTTGAGCCGCGCGGGCAGCGCCAGCGGATCGGTGATGAAGCAGCGCGCGCCGGCGCGCGCCGCCGCGAGCGCGGACAACGCCGTGGGCGCGAGCGTGAAATGCGGCGCGGCGCCGATCCGCGTGAGCCCCGGATCGGCGGCGCAGATCGCGCGCAGCCGGCGACACAGCGCGCGCAAGCCGCCGAACAGCGTGATGCTCGGCTTGATCTCGAGCAGCAGGCCATCGGGCGGCTCGATGCAGACCTGCGGCGTGAATTCCGCCGCGAGCGTCGCCAGGCGCCGCATCAGCTCGCG
Source organism: Steroidobacteraceae bacterium (assembly GCA_035718265.1). GTDB lineage: Bacteria > Pseudomonadota > Gammaproteobacteria > Steroidobacterales > Steroidobacteraceae > CADEED01. Next base: position 12,330 of record DASTHJ010000397.1, read on the forward strand.
TTCACGCGCCGGGTCGCGCGGCCGCGGCTCGATGTCGGGCGCCGCGGCCAGCGCCGCACCCAGCGTCATGCCGATCCGGATGCCGGCCGCCTGCGCGCGCGCGTCGGCATCGAGGATGCGCTGGTGGTGATCCTCCGGATCCACGACCACCAGCGGCCGCGTGTCCTCGGGCCGGCGCAGCGCCAGCAGCGCGAGCTGCGGCACGTGCGCGGCGATCCACAACTCGCGCGGCTGCAGCTCGAGTGCCGCCTGGCCTCCGGGTCCTTCCGGCGGCCCCTTGGGCGGAGGCGACGCCGGCCGCACCCGTAAAACGGCCGGCGTCGCACTCGACCCAGGAAGATTTTCGACCGGCGCTGCAGGCGCCGGCTCCGGGAACTTCAGTCGATAGGAACGCGGATGCATGCGGACGGACCCGTGCTCATGCCGCGGCCGCGGTCCAGGTGAGCTCGACGGGCGCCCGGCTGCCGCCCCGGCTCTTGATGAGCGACAGGCGCGCGCCGTGCCGGCCGGTCTCCGGCTCGAGCGACACGCGCAACATCGCCGGAGATGCCTGGCGGGCGGCCTGCCGGTCGCGGAACAGCACGCCGAGCGAGCGCCCCTGCTCGGCCGCGAGCTGCAGGCGGCGGATGGCGCGCGGACTGGCACGCGGCAGCCACGCCAGCGCCATGCCACAGGCGCCGGAACGCAATGCCTGCTCGAAGCTCCAGGCGACGGCGGACGGCGCAGCACGCACGATCAGCAGGCGATCGAGGGCCACGCCGTGCGACTCGAGCGCCGGCGCATAAGGCTCGTAGGGCGGCGAGATCCAGGCGCACCAGCGCGCCGGCGTGGCCTGCGACAGCGCCGCCAGCGCGGGCAGCAGTAGATAGAGTTCGCCGACGCCGGGCCGCGGCGTGAGGATTTCTACGAGGCCGTGGCGCGGCCAGCCGCCGCCGGGCAGGCCGGCGTCGAGCGCGGCAAAACCCGTGGAAAGGGTGGCCACCGCGGCGCGGCTTCGCCCGCGCCATACCGACGGGTGGGCGAGCAACTCCTGCAGTTGTGGATCGGTCGACATGGAGGATGCGCCGCCGGCACGCGCTTCAGCCGGCGGCCTGCAGCCGCCGCTGTTCCGGCAGCGAGTAGATGAAGTCGTAGAAATGCCGGCCGTCGATGACGTTGATGCTCAGCGTGCCGGTGAGGCCCTGGAGCTCGTCGGTGCCCGAATCCGGCACCACCATGATGGACAACGTGGGCACGCCGCGATTCATGCTCCCGGAGTGCTGCAATACGAAGCTGCCGCGATGCCCCTCGAGCGTGCCGGTGAACTGGTCGATGGCCACGTAGCCGGCCGAGCCGCGCGTGGCCGTGCCGGCGGACAGCATCTGCCCGCGCGCCGCGCCCGCCAGGTCGCCGCTGAATTTCTTGACGAGCAGCAGGCGTCCGAACAGCGGGTCGTCGCTGATTTCCGCATTCGACAGCGGCTGCAGGCTGACTTCGAAACTGCCGGTGGCTCTTTTCACGTGGGCCCCTCCGGGCAAGAACATCTGGCTTCGTGGACGGGATCCGCGGTCCTAACAACCGGACGGATCCGTGGATTCAGGCGGCGAGGCCCTTGCGCAACAGCGGATCGCCCCGCCGCAGGACGCCGACCACGATGCCTTCGATGATCAGCGGGTCTTCCTTGACGTTGACCTTGATGGGCTCGAAGTCCTCGTTCTCGGGCATGAGCCACACCACCGGCCCTTCCTGCTTGTAGCGCTTCACCGTGACTTCGTTCTCCAGGCGCGCCACGATGATCTGCCGGTTGCGCACTTCCGGCGTACGATGCACGGCCACCAGATCGCCATCGAGGATGCCGGCGTCCTTCATCGACATGCCGATCACCTTCAGGAGGTAGTGCGGCCTGGGCTGGAAGATGCTGGGATCGATGTCCAGGCGCGATTCGATATTCTCCTCGGCGAGGATCGGACGGCCCGCGGCCACACGGCCGATGAGCGGCAGACCGAGCTGCTCGCGCATGGTGTCCATGAGCTTGATGCCGCGCGAGGCGCCGGGCACCAGCGCGATGACACCCTTGCGCGCCAGCGCGCGCAGGTGCTCTTCGGCGGCGTTCGGGGATTTGAAGCCGAGCTCGTTGGCGATTTCGGCGCGCGTGGGTGGCATGCCGGTCTCGGCGATGGTGCGCTGGATGAGGCGCAGGATTTCGGTCTGGCGTGGAGTGAGATCGGACATGGCGGATTCCTTTAAAGAAGAATCGTGGCTGAGGATTTGTACACTGTGAATTTATCCAGGTCAAGCGCCCGAAGCCGCTTCGACGCGGTCGTCGTGGGAGGCGGCCACAACGGCCTCACCTGTGCCTGCTATCTCGCCAAGGCGGGCCTCTCCGTGGGCGTATTCGAGCGCCGCGGCATCCTGGGCGGCGCGGCCGTCACCGAGGAATTCCACCCCGGATTCCGCAACTCCACGGCCAGCTACACGGTGAGCCTGCTCAACCCCAAGGTCATCCGCGACCTCAGGCTCGAGCAGCACGGCCTCAAGGTGCTCGAACGGCCCATGCAGAACTTCCTGCCGCTGCCCGACGGGCGCGCGCTCACCGCGGGTCCCGACGGCGCGCGCACGCTCGAATCGGTGCGCTCCTTCTCGGCGCGCGACGCGGCGCGCCTGCCCGACTACTTCCGCATGCTCGACGGCGCCGTCGCGATGCTGCGTGCCCAGCTGCTCGAGACGCCGCCCACCGATCCGCGTCGCCTGCGCGACCTGTGGAGCGTCTTCCGGCTCGGCCGCCGCTTCCGGCAGCTCGACGCCGCCGTGCAACGCGACATCCACGAGCTGTTCACGCGCAGCGCCGGCGACTTGTTAGACCACTGGTTCGAGAGCGACGCCGTCAAGGCGCTGTACGGCTTCGACGCGGTGGTCGGCAATTTCGCGAGCCCGTACACGCCGGGCAGCGGCTACGTGCTGCTGCATCACGTCTTCGGTGAAGTCAACGGCAAGTCCGGCGTGTGGGGCCACGCGGTCGGCGGCATGGGCGCGATCACCCAGGCGATGGCCGGCGAGGCGCGCCGCCTGGGCGTGACGCTCGAGACCGACGCGCCGGTACGCCGCATCCTCACCGCCGGTGGCCGCGCCACCGGCATCGAGCTCGCCGACGGGCGCGTCATCGAGGGCGCCGCGATCGCCGCCAACGTCGGACCCAAGCCGCTGTTCCTCGGGTTGCTCGACGGAGCGGACCTGCCGGCCGAATTCCGCGCGCGCATCGAGCGGCTGCGCGTCGGCTCGGCGACGTTCCGCATGAACGTCGCGCTGTCGGAACTGCCGAAGTTCACCGCGGCACCGCGCGACGACGGCGGCGCGCACCTCGGCTCGGGCATCATCCTCGCGCCGTCGTTGCAATACATGGACCGTGCCTTCGCCGACGCGCGCCTCACGGGCATGTCGCGCGCGCCCATCGTCGAAATGCTGATCCCGTCGACGCTGGATTCGACGCTGGCGCCGCCCGGCGCCCACGTCGCCTCGCTCTTCTGTCAGCATTTCTCCTACAACCTGCCCGACGGCCGCGACTGGCGTCAGGAACGCGAGCGTGCGGTGGACCTCATCTTGTCGACGGTCGATTCGTACGCGCCCAACTTCCGCGCGAGCGTCGTCGGTCATTCGGCCCTCAGCCCGGTCGACCTCGAGGACAAACTAGGTCTGGCGGGCGGCGACATCTTCCACGGCGCGCTGGGCCTCGACCAGCTCTGGGCCGCGCGGCCGATGTTAGGTTACGGCGATTACCGCACGCCGCTGAAAAGCCTGTACTTGTGTGGCTCGGGTGCGCATCCCGGCGGCGGCGTCACTGGAATTCCCGGGCACAACGCCGCGCGCGAGATCCTGCGCGATGGCCTGCATGCTAGTCAGTGAAGCGATTGACAGGTGTTAGAGGCCCTAATAGGTCGGTCCGCGCCAATTGTCGCCACGGGCCGACATCGAAGAAATATCAGTTGCAAACAACCCGCGAATTTGTTGCAGTTGCGCCCGCATATTAGGCGTCTACCTTCTGCTCACATCGCGTACGTTTGCGGACCAAGCGAAGCGGACTTGCTCAACCACCAATAAGGGGATTGATCGTTATGAAGAGTGCGATTATCAAGGTTGCTGCCGTTGCAGCGTTCACCATGTTGGCCGGCTGCCAGGACTTGAAGCCTCTGCAAGCCGACGTCGAAAATCTCAAGCAGCAGGTGAGCCGCCTGCAGGCGGATCTGGCCGCCGCCAAGAGCGCGGCCGATGCGGCCAACGCCGCGGCGCAGTCTGCTTCCTCGACCGCCAGCGGTGCGCAGAGCGCCGCCAACCAGGCGCTCGCGGCCGCCCAGGCTTCGCAGTCCTGCTGCGATGCGACCAACGAGAAGATCGACCGGATGTTCCGTCGCTCGATCTCGAAGTAAGCGACCCACGGGTCCTTGCAAGAACGCCCCGCGACGCGGGGCGTTTTTTTTTCTTCCCGGGCAGCTCAGTCCGCCGGACGGGGCAGCCAGAAGCGCACCGTGGCGCCCTTGCCCACCGCGCCCTCCGCGTCGATGCGGCCGCCATGCCGCTGCACGATGCGCGCCACCGTGGCCAGGCCGAGTCCGTGGCCCGCGAATTCGTCCTGGCGGTGCAGGCGCGTGAACGGCCGGAACAGCCGCACCGCCTGACTCATCTCGAACCCGGCGCCGTTGTCGGTCACGCAGATCCAGCTCTCCCCGTCGCGCTGCTCGGCATGCAGCCGCACGTGCGGCTGTGCCGTGCGCGCGGTGTATTTCCACGCGTTGCCGAGCAAGGTGCGCAGGATGGTCATCATCTGCCGCACGTCGCCCCAGGCGGTGATGCCGGGCTGCAATTCGAAGCGCACCTGGCGGTCGGTGTCGTCGTGTCGCAACTCGTAGTGCACCAGCTCGGCCAGCGTGCCGACGTCGAGATTCTCGCAGCTGAGCTCCGCGCGGCCGGCGCGCGAGAACATGAGCAGCCCGTCGATCAGTCCTTCCATGCGCTGGCCGGCCTTGAGGATCTCCTTCAGGAAGGTCCTGCCCTCCTCGTTGAGGTCTGCGCCGCACTCGTCGTCGAGGGCCTCCGCGAAGCCCCTGAGGATGCGCAATGGCGCGCGCAGGTCGTGGCCGGCCGCGCTGGTCAGCGCTTCGAATTCCTTGTTCGCGGCCACGAGCTCCGCGTCCGCATCGGTCAGGTCCTCGAGGCTGGCGAGCGCCAGGCCCTGCCAGGCGGCCGGGACTGCCTGCAGGCGTGCGATGAAATTGCTGCCATCGGGGCGGCGCACCGCGACGCGCGCGAAGCAGTGCGCGACCGACAAGTCTTCGAGCTGCGTCGCAACTTCGGGAAAAAATTCGGACAGCTTCGCGCCTTCGACCGCCCCGGAAGCCGCGCGCAACAGCCGCAGCAGCGCCGGGTTGGCGCGTGCGATCCGGCCGTCGCGCGCGTACAGCACCGAGGGCGCCGGGTGCCAGTCGAACAGGGGCTCGGCCGCGCCGATTTGGGTCGCCGGATTCGTCATATGCCGCTACCTGATCGGCAGCGTGCGGCCAGTCTGGATAGCCCGGCCCGAAAACTTTGTGAGCAGCGCCGCAATTCGCCCGGGCGCAGGCTTCAGCGGCGCGGCCGGCGACCGATATGTGATGGGCATCGCTCCGCGCGGCAAACCGTCGCCGGACCTAAGGAAATAACGCCGGACGCCGATATGACAGCTGTGGCGGACGGCCTGATCGGCTGCGCCGCACGGTTTCAACCCGACCATGCGAGTTAACGCGCCGATGAGCACCAACGAAGTCGAGATGATGAAGAACATCCGGTTGTTGTTAGTGGAGGACAACGCCGCCGATGCGCGCGTGGTGGAACGCCACCTCAAGGACGCCGGCCTCAACCAGGTCAATTGCGAAGTCGTGCAGACCGCCGCGCAGGCTGCCGAGCGGCTGCAGTCGGTCGA
>DASTHJ010000398.1:0-4841 GCA_035718265.1 Steroidobacteraceae bacterium
CTAACTACCCAAGGTAGCGCTCACACCGCTCGCGCGCGAATACCCCGGCGCGCCGCAAAGTGCAAGGGCCGGGCGAAAACCTGCGAAAAACCCGGAGTACTGCCGCGCGTGCTTGATCTTTGATCGCGCCGAGGCGTAGCGTTGCCCGTACGCGCAGGTCAACCAGGGACGGCTTTCGCGACCCCGGGAAGATCCTGCAGGAGTTGATCGCGCATCGCGGCGCAGTCCGCGGGCCGTACAGGGAGCAGTGCAGGATGCACGCATCGAGCATCGCGCAGCGGACGCGCGGGAATCCTTCCCCGAGTTCCTCCACTTACCTGGCTCCTGCCGGACTTCCGGTCAATCCAACTCGTAACAGGGAGTTCTCATGAATCGTCCAACCAGCAGGGGAGGCGCGCGCCGCCATGCGCTCGCCCGATCCATGGCCGTGGGCCTCTTGTGTCTCGCGCCGCTCGCCGCACTGGCCGCCGGCGGCTTCACCGACCGCATCATCGTCAAGTACCGCACGCAGCCGGGCACACCGGCGGCCGCCGCCGCGCAGGCGCGCGGCGCCGAAGTGTCGGCGTCGCGCTTCGGCGTCGCCATGAGCCGGCTGCGCAGCACGGCGCTGGGCTCGCAGGTGCTGAAGATCGACCGGCGCCTGCCGATCGACGAGGCCGAGCGACTCGCGGCCGACATCGCCGCCAGCGATCCGAACGTCGAGTACGCCGAGCCGGATCGCATGATGCACCGGCTGCTCACGCCGAACGACGTGCGCTACAACGAGCAGTGGCATTACTTCGAATCCACGGCGGGCATCAACGCGCCGGCCGCCTGGGACAAGGCCACTGGCACGGGCGTGGTCGTGGGCATCGTCGACACCGGCATCCGCCCGCACGCCGACCTGTCCGGGCAGATCCTGCCCGGCTACGACTTCATCTCCGACACCTTCGTCTCGAACGACGGCAACGGCCGCGACAGCGATCCGAGCGATCCGGGCGACTGGATCAACGCGGGCGAGTGCGGCGGCGGCCAGCCGACCCAGTTCGAGTCCAGCAGCTGGCACGGCACGCACGTCGCCGGCACCATCGCCGCGCGCACCAACAATTCCACCGGCGTCGCGGGCGTGGCGTTCAATGCGAAGGTCGTGCCGGCGCGCGTGCTCGGCAAGTGCGGCGGCTACACCTCGGACATCGCCGACGCCATCGTCTGGGTGTCGGGCGGCAACGTGTCCGGCGTACCGGCGAATGCCAATCCCGCGAAGGTGATCAACATCTCGCTGGGTGGCGACGGCGCCTGCGGCAACACCACGCAGAACGCCATCAACTCGGCGCGCTCGCGCGGCGCGTCGGTGATCGTCGCGGCCGGCAACGAGAACCGCAACGCCTCGCTGGATTCACCGGCGAATTGTTCGGGCGTGGTCACGGTGGCCTCCGTGAACCGCTCCGGAGGACGCTCGTACTTCTCGAACTTCGGTTCGACCGTGGAGATCGCCGCGCCGGGCGGCGACATGCGCCAGTCCGCGGCCAACGGCATCCTCTCGACGCTGAATGCGGGCACGACCACGCCCGGTGCCGATGCGTACGCGTTCTACCAGGGCACGTCCATGGCGACGCCGCACGTGGTCGGCGTGGTCGCGCTGATGCTCTCGGCCAAGCCGACGCTGACGCCGGACCAGGTCACGTCCATCCTGCAGAGCACGGCGCGGCCGTTCCCGGCGAGCTGCTCGCAATGCGGTGCCGGCATCGTGAACGCCAGCGCCGCGGTGAGTGCGGCGCTCGGCGACGACACGCCGCCGACCGATCCGCCGGGCACCGTCAGCGAAACCGAGCCCAACAACACGCTCTCCGCCTCGCAGCTCATCCAGGCCGCGAACACCACGATCAACGGCACCATGGGAAGCCGCAGCGACACGGACATCTACCGCATGACGCTGGCGGCGGGCCGCACGCTCACGGCCACGCTGACGCCGAACGCAAGTTCGGACTACGACCTGTACATCTACAACAGCAACGGCCAGCTCATCGCGCGCAGCGAGCGCGGTACCGGCCAGGTCGACGCCGCATCCGTCACGAACACCGGCAGCAGCGCCTTCACGCGCTACGTGCGTGTGGTGTTCTGGAGCGGCGGCACCGGCTCGACCAACGGCCGCTACACCCTGAACCTGGACTGGTAATGGGGACATTCTCCGTTTCCTAGCAAACGGGGACAGACCTGGGACGGGGCCGCATCGCCGGCCCCGTTTTTTTGTCGCAGCGGAAATCCCGGCTAGAGTGCGCGCGTGAGTTCCCAGCCCCAGTCATTCCGCTCCGTGCCGCGCTGGCTGATCTACGCCGCCCTGTGGCTGCTGCTCACCTGCGTGTTCGGCTCGCAGCTGTACTTCGCCGGCTATGTGACGCCGTGGCCGAATGCCTTCGCCTCGGAGGCCGTGTATTGGCTGTCGTGGTGGATCATGGCGCCGCTGCTGTTCTGGTGGTGCCGACGCCTGCGCAATGCGCGCTGGGGCCTGCGCGTCGGCGGCCTGTTGCTGGGCGCGCTGACGGCGGTGTTCCTCTCGCCGCTGATCACGCACCTGGTCGGGCTGCTGCTGACATCGATGAACCTGTGCCTTGGAGATTGCCAGCCACTGCCGCTGCCGCTGTCCGCCGAGTGGTTCCGCCAGGCCGTGCGCGTCGCCGGCATCAACCTGCCCGTGTATGCGGGCGTGGTGCTCGCCTGGCACGCGGCGACGTTCTACCGCGACGCGCGCGACCGGCAGATGCGCGCCGTCGCGCTCGAGGCGCAGCTGCAGCAGGCGCAGCTCGATGCGCTGCGCAGCCAGCTCAATCCGCACTTCCTCTTCAATGCATTGCATTCCATGGCCGAACTGGTGCACGCCGATCCCAGGCTCGCCGAGAAACTCATCGTGCGGCTTGGCGACCTGCTGAGACAGGTGCTGCAGTCGGCCACGAGCCAGCAGGTGCCGCTGGCCGACGAGCTGGAGTTCATCCGCGGCTACGTCGAGATCGAGCAGATGCGTCTCGGCGAGCGGATGAGCGTGAGCTGGGACATCGATCCGGCCGCGCTCGAGGCGAGCGTGCCCAGCCTGATCCTGCAGCCGCTGATCGAGAACGCGATCCAGCACGGCATCGCCGCCGCGGGCGGCGGAACGCTGAGCATCGCGGCGCGTCGCGCGGACGCATCGCTCGAACTGGTCGTGCGCGACAATGGACCGGGCCTCGCGCGGCGCGTCGCAGAGCGTCGCCAGGGCATCGGCCTCGCGAACACGCGCGCGCGCCTGCAGAGACTCTACGGAGAACGGCACGACTTCGAACTGCAGGCGGGCGAGGGCCTCACCGTGCGCCTGCGCATCCCGGCGTGACGCCTTGAACCTGCGCGTGCTCATCGTCGACGACGAACCGCTGGCGCGGCAGCGCCTGCAGCGCATGCTGCGCGGCGAGCCCGACGTCGAGCTGCTGGCGCCGTGCGCGGACGGCCCGGCCGCCGTGGCGGCCATCCTCGAGCAGCAACCCGACCTGCTGTTCCTCGACGTGCAGATGCCCGGCATGAACGGCTTCGACGTGCTCGCCACCGTGGGCGCGAAGCGCATGCCGGCGGTGATCTTCGTGACCGCGCACGATCGGTTCGCGCTGCGCGCGTTCGACGCCCAGGCGCTCGACTACCTGCTCAAGCCGTTCGACGCGGAGCGCGTGCACAATGCGCTGGAGCGTGCCCGCGTGTTCGTGGACGGCGCGCGGCGCAAGCGCGAGCTGCAATATGCCCGGCTGCTGCGCGCCACCTCCGAGGCGCGCACCGGCCCCTCGATCCTCGTGAAGAAGCGCGAGCGCTGCATCGTGCTGAGCCCGGAAGAAATCGATTTCGTCGAAGCCTGGGGCGACTACGTGCGATTGCGCGTGGGCGCGGAAACGCACGTGCTGCGTGGCACGCTGGCCGCGATGGAACGCCGCCTCGAGCCGCAAGGCTTCGTGCGCATCCATCGCTCGCGGCTCGTGAACTGGCGCCGCGTGCGCGAGTTCGTCGCGGATCGCGACCACGATCCGGTCGTGGTGTTGCGCAGCGGCGCGCGGCTCGAGGCGAGCCCCGCGTACCTCAAGGATCTGCAGCGCCGGTTGCTCGAGGGCTGACCCGCGCGTGCGCAACGACGGATTTCGTCGTGCCTTTCGTCGGGTTCGTCGTGCTGCACGCAGGGTTCGACGCAAAGCGCTTTTGCGCGAAGCGCAGCGCGTGCTGAATGCGCGCCATGAAAACCCCCGCACTGTTCGCTTTCGGCATGATGATCTTCTCCTTCGCGTCGTGGAATCACGGCGCCTGCGCGGCGCCCGCCGATGCGGCCCGTGCCGCCATCGCGGCGCAGGCCGCGCGCTTCACCGCGGCATTGTCCGAAGGGCAGGCCGCGGCCGCGGCCGCGTATTTCACCGACGATGCGCGTTTGAGCCTTCCGGGCATCAGCGGTGTCCTCGAGGGCCGCTCGGCCGTCGAGCAGTTCTGGCAGGCCGTGCTGGGCAACGGCATGAAGTCGCTGGCGCTGGCGACGCGCGATCTGGAAGGCCAGGGCGACCTGCGCGTCGAGACCGGACGCTACTCGGCCTTCGGCGCCGATCACCAGGCACTGGGCAGCGGCGAATACCTGATCGTCTGGAAGCGCGTCGGTGGCGAATGGAAGATCCATCGCGACTATGCGCATCCCGCCGATGGCGGGGCGCCGCCGGCTGACACGGTTTCCGCCACGCCCACCGGCGCGACCGCGGAGCTGCCGCGCGACTACGCGAAGACTCTGCGTCGCATGGGCGACACGGCCTTCAACGAGAGCACCGGCAAGCTCTCGACGGTGTACGCGAACGCGCTCGCCGCCTCGACGCAAG
>DASTHJ010000399.1:0-3074 GCA_035718265.1 Steroidobacteraceae bacterium
TCCATGGCCTTGACGATCTTCTTGACAAGCCGCAGCTGGTCTTCGCTGTCGAGGATCTGGAAGCTCTGCGGCAGGTTGGCCTCGCGCCAATGCAGGCGCAGCAGGCGGTGCGCGATGCCGTGGAACGTCCCCACCCACATGGCGCTGCCGGGCACGCCTAACAACTTCTCGATGCGGCCGCGCATCTCGTGCGCCGCCTTGTTGGTGAAGGTCACGGCGAGGATGGAGTGCGGCGAGGCGCCTTCGGTGGCGATGACCCAGGCGATGCGATGCGTGAGCACGCGCGTCTTGCCGGAGCCCGCGCCGGCCAGCACCAGCACCGGCCCCACGGGCGCGGTGACCGCGGCGCGCTGCGCGTCGTTCAGCGAGTCGAGAATCGGCGAGGTATCCATCGGGGCCGCGAATTCTAGGGGACATTCCCCGTTTTCGCTGTCACATTTTTCGACGCCGCGGCGCGGGCCAGGGCGGCAAGCGAAATGTGGTGGCGGAAATGGGCAATGTCCCCATTTGCCTATTCGTTCGCCTGCGCGTCGAGCTGCGGCTTGTTCGGCGCGATCACTTTCTCGTCGAAGTACTGCAGGATGGCCGCGACCAGCGCGAGGAACACAGGACCTACGACGATGCCGATGGTGCCGAATGCGGCGATGCCGCCCACCACGCCCACGAACACCGTGAACGCCGAGACCGGCGCGTAGCGCGCCACCAGCACGGGCCGCAGGAAATTGTCCGACGTCGAAATGATCGTGCCCCAGATCAGCATGAAGACGGCCATCGGCCAGTGCCGCGCGGCGGCCAGATACAACAGCGCCGGAATCCACACGATGGCCGCGCCGCCGGCCGGCAGCAGCGCGAGCACCGCCGCCAGCACGCCGAACACCACAGGCGACGGCAGTCCGGCGATCGCGAAGCCGATACCGACGAGCACGCCCTGGACCACCGCCGTCAGCCCCGTGCCATAGAACACGCCGCGCGTCACGCTCGCCAGGTGATTGAACAGCTGCTCGCGATGCTCCTCGGGCACGGGAATCAGCCGCTGCAGGCGGCTGAACATCAGCGCGCCGTCGCGCAGGAAGAAGAACAGCAGGAACAGCATGAAGAAGAATCCGACCAGCGTGCCGAGCGCACCCAGCACCAGGCCGCTGCCCAGCGAACCGACGTTGCGCAGCGCCGCCTCGGCCACGCGCGTCACCCATTCCTGGATGTCGCCGGCGGTCACCTGCAGTTCTTCACGCGCAAAGCGCGCCACCGGCCCGATCACCGGATAGCCCTCGGCCTGCAACAACATCGAGCCGTCGAAGTGCAGGTTCTGTCCGCGCAGGTAATCGATCAACGCGCGCGCCTGGTTGGCGAACGCCACGCCGAGCAGCGTCAACGGCGTCAGCAGTGCGAACGGCGTCAGGCCCGTGATCAGGCCGGCCGAGGTGCCCGGCCGGTTGCCCAGCTTGCGCGTCAGCCAGCCATGCAGCGGAAACAGGATGAAAGCGAGGAAGATCGCCCACGCCATGGAGCCCGCGAACGGCTGCAGGACCAGCAGCAGCAGGTATCCAACGAAAACCGCCAGCCCGACGAAGAAGGCTTTTGTGTAGAACTCCACCGGCTGCCTCTGCGGACCCGACGTGCGGCTACTTATATATGTGTCGCAGGAGCATGGTCTATAGGTGCAAGCTTTGCCGCGCAACCAGCGACAGGAGAATGCTGCCGAATGGTTCGGAAACTGCGGGGTCGATGTCTGTGCGGCGCAGTGCGCTATACCGTCATTGCGGCAGGTGCGGCTCGCTGCTGTATTCCTGGTTCCGCGACCGGCCTTTCGTCCACGTCACCTACGGCACCTTGATGGATGAACCGACTCTCAAGCCCACGGCGCACATCTACGTTGGCTCGAAAGCGGGCTGGGACGTCATCCCGGACGGACTGCCGCAATTCCAGGAGTTGCCGCCATGAAGGTCGTACCCATGATCCACGTGCCCGACGTGCGCGCCACCGCGCGGTGGTACGAGGAGATCGGCTTCAGGATCGAGCGCGTCGAAGAAAACCAGGGCACCCTGGATCGCGCGCTGCTGTCGTTCGGCGAGACGCAGATCGTGCTGGACGCCGGTGGCCGGCCGAGCAACGCGCCGCGACGCGAGGTCGACCTGTACGTCGAGACGCGCGACGTCGACAGGCTCTATCTGGGTCTCAAGGACCGCGTCGAAATCGTCGAGCCGCCGCACGACACGTTCGCCGGCATGCGCGAATTCATCATCCGCGATCCGAACCGCTTCTGGATGACCTTCGGCGAGCCGCAGCCCGCGCCCAATTAATGTGCCGGCTCGGCGGCCGGCTGCGGGCTGTTGCGCGAAGTGCCGAGATACGAGCCGATCATGACCAGCGGAAAGCCGATGGCCATGCCGAGCGTCAAAGGCTCGTGCAGCACGATGGCGCCGAGCACGATGGCCACGGCGGGATTCACATAGGTGATGACGGTGGCGCGCGCCGGGCCCACCTCGGCGATCAGCGCGAAGAACACCATGAATGCGGCGGCCGTGCACAGCACGCCGAGGCCCACCACCGACGACAGCGCGGGCCAGGTGAATTCCTTCGGCCACAGGAAGGGTGCGAACGGCACGTAGATCAGCGTTGCCAGTATCAGCGATGCGGTGATCACACCGATCGCCGGCACGTCCTTGAGCTTGCGGTCGACGATGATGGGACCGACCGCGTAGCACAGCGAAACCACGATGGTGGCCGCCACTGCCAGGAAATCCGAGAAATGGATGTCGAGACCGACGAGCAGCGCGACTCCGGCGAAACCTACGCCGAGTCCCAGCAGCCGGCGCGGCTCGAGGTTTTCGTGGCCGAGTCGCGAGACGATGATGGCCGCGAACAGCGGCACGACGGCGATCAGCAGGCCGGCGGTGGAGCTGTTGAGCCGGGTCTCGGCGTGGCCGAGCAACACCCAGGGAACGCTGATCTCGACGGCCGTAAATGCCAGCAGCCACTTCCAGTTGCGAAACGCCGCGCCGAGCGCGTTACGATGCAGCGCCACCGGCAGCAGGAGCAGCGCGCCGATCAGCGTCCGCGAACCCGCGACCACC
>DASTHJ010000400.1:0-2999 GCA_035718265.1 Steroidobacteraceae bacterium
GGCGCACCAGACGTAGGCCGCGTGCTCGCCGACGTGCAGCTTTTCCCTGCCCCAGTCCCTGGCCGACAGCGGCGCGACCGCCGCCAGGGCTTTCCGGTCGCCGGTCATGGCCACGAGCAGCCGCGCAGGGTCGGTTGCCAGCTTTCGCAAGGCATTGCCGCGAACGATCGCGGCTACGTCGCGCGCCGATATCACGATGACCTGCGCGTCGATGCCCAGCTTCTTCTGCACCGCCGCGCGGATCCGCGTAGCCAGCGCGGCGGCCTTCGCCGCGCGCGCCGTGAACACCGCATTGCCGCTGTTGAGCAGCGTCTGCACGTCTTCGTAGCCGAGTTCCCCGAGCAGCGCGCGCAGGTCGGCCATGGCGATGCGCTTGGCCTTGCCGACGTTGATGCCGCGGAACAGCGCGACGAAGCGCGGCATCAGCCCGCCTGCTTGCAGTGGAAGTTGCCCACGGCGAAGCCCGCCTCGGTCACCGAGTTCATGACTTCGAGTGCCGCCTCGTAGCGCGTCCCCTTGTCGAGACAGATGTCGACGCGCGGCTTCGAAGTGGGATAGCGCGACCGGATCACGCTCGCGACCTGCGCGCACTCGACGCTCTTCGCCTCGAGCGTGCAGTTGTTGTTGGCGTCGATGGTCACCGCGAGCTCCGTGACCACCGGCGGCGCGGACTCTTCGCGGCTGCAACCCGTCATCGCGGTGAGGACGGCTGCGACGATTGGAAGGGCAGCTCTTGGCATGCGGGCTCCTGCGATCACGGCTCCGGCGGCATGTGCTTGCGGGCGAGGTGCGCACCATACAACGACGCCGGGATCGTGATGAGGATTCCGAGCGCGTCCAGCCAGCCGAAGTCTCCGGCGGCCGCGAACAGCACCCAGAGCACGCCGACGATGCCGATCGCGAGGCCGTGATAGTAGGGTATGCGTCGCGCGAGGCGCGCGGCGAAATACGCGCCGCCTACCGTGGTGGCGGTGCCCAGCACGAACATGCAGGGCACGTAGGCCGTGGTCTCGCTGACGGTACGGAATACCTGCTGCAGCTCTTCCTGGCTCATGCCCTGCGCGAGCAGGTCGCCGGCGAAGAACGGAAACACCAGCGCCTGGATCAGGACGTCGGCGAGCAGTTCGGCCGCGAACGCGATGGCGATCGCCTTGATGCTGATGCGCGGCATCGTTCAGCCGTAGACGCCGGCCTCGATGTTGTTGCCATCGAAGTCCTTGAGGAATGCGCAGTAATAGCGGCCGCGACGCACGCCGGGCGCGCCGTTGTCGATGGCGCCACAGCGCAGGCCGGTGGCGTGGAATTCGTCCACGGCCGCGCGGCTCGGCGCGCGGAACGCCAGGTGCACCGGGCTGGCGGCGGCGAAATGCGCATCGTTCCAGAACGACGGCCGGCCTGCCGCGACGACGAAGAACGGCGACTCGCGCTCGCCGCTGCTGAACACCAGCCAGCCCGTGCCGTCCGGCTGCGCGTGATCTTCCATGAGGCGCAGGCCGATGGTCGCGAGCAGTGTGCGATACAAGGCCCCGCTCCGCGCGAGATCGCGGAACACCACACCGACGTGATCGAACATGCTCAGCCCCGCTTGCGGTCGAATTCCGTGCAGGCCTCGATGATGCCAGCAACCGCATCCTCGTGGCGCGGCTGGCCGTGCAGGAACACGCCGTAGGCCTTCACGGCCAGCACGGCGATGTCGGCCGGGCGCGACGGCACGTACCCGCCCGGGAAACGCACCGGATGCTGGCGCAGGAACTGCGCCGCGGCCATGACCGCACGGTGCTCGGCGTGGTCCGACTCGCGCGGATAGGCGAATTGCCAGCGCGCCACGCGCTGGTTGATCACCGGGCGCTTGTCGCCGGCGTCGATGCCGGCGGCGGTGAACACGCGACAGTCGTACGTGCGGCAGGTATCGGGACGCTGCGGGTAGATAGTGCAGCCGCCGTCGCGGAACATGGGGCAGTGCCCGCGCGCGTCGAAGCCCATGAGCTTCGTGCCGCCGGCATCGCCGGGCGCGTCGACCAGCAATTCCGCCGGGATGCGCGCCAGCGTGCCGGTCTCGCCGGGCCGCACCTTGATGAGATAGGAAGACGTGCAGCAGCCGACGCAGTCGCCGCACGCCACCTGCATGCCGGGGCCGCCGGCGAGCGCGCCGCGCATGGCGCGCAGCCACTCGGAGAAATTGCCGGCCGGCAGCGGAGTCACCGCTCGCCCGTCATTGTCCGGTGCGCGGGCGGCCGGAGGCGC
Source organism: Steroidobacteraceae bacterium (assembly GCA_035718265.1). Taxonomy (GTDB): domain Bacteria; phylum Pseudomonadota; class Gammaproteobacteria; order Steroidobacterales; family Steroidobacteraceae; genus CADEED01. The sequence continues at coordinate 2,245 of DASTHJ010000400.1, forward strand.
CGGGCGTCCGGGGTCGCCGGGCAAGCCGTGAATCCAGCCAGGCCAATGCCTCGGCCTCGGTGAGGAACACGTCGCCGCTGGCGCCGCGGTTCTGCACCATGAGCACGCCGATTTTCTGTGGATCGATCAATTCGCGCCGCGACACCATCGCCACGCGCAGTGCCGCACCGGCACTCTGCGCCCAGCACGTCGCCATGTCGTAGCGCGCGAACACGCTCGGCGGCGCGAAGCCCGTGAGGCCCGTGGTGTTGACCAGCAGGTCGAGGAGCTCGAGCTGGCGCGCCGTGGCCATGGCCTGCGCAACCATGTCCACGCCCTGTTCGAAGCTGACGCACGCGATCGGCCGATAGAAGCCGCGCGAGCCGATCTGTTCGAAGTCTTTCATGACATTGACCGGACACCCGCCGGCGAGTGTGCGCCGCGGGTCCCGCGATTGCATCATCACGTGTGAAACCTGCTTGTGGGACGCGGCCCGGACGGCGCCGCTCGGGAACGGATCGGCTGCCGGGTTACTTGCCCTTGCGCAGCCGCTGGATCATCTTGACCTGCTCGGCCATGCGGACGATTTCCTTCATGGCCTCGGCCTGTTCGATCTTGTCGGTGGCACCGCGCAGCGCCTCCTCGGCGCGCTGTTTCGCGGCCAGCGCCGCGGCCTCGTCGAGATCCTTGGCGCGCAACGCGGTGTCCGCCAGCACGGTCACCTTGTTGGGCTGGATCTCGAGGGCGCCGCCGCCGACGAAGAACTGCTGTTCCTG
>DASTHJ010000401.1:0-11513 GCA_035718265.1 Steroidobacteraceae bacterium
ACTTCGATGGTCTGGCGGTTCAGCGCCGCGTCCGCGCTGGCCAGGGTGGCCAGCTCGCGCTCGTATTCGTTGGTCAGGGCGGCGCTCTGCACCTCACCGAGCACGTCGCCCGGCTTGACGGTGTCGCCGGCGCGCACCTTATAGATGATGGTCCCGGGAGCCTCGGCGAACAGGGTGGGGCTCACGGAGGCCACGACCAGTCCGGTCGCCGCGACGTCGCGCACGAAGGGTCCGCGTTCCACGACCGCGGTGCGCATGCGCTCGCGCGGAATCACCCTTTCCGATGACAGCCAGGAGCGCACGCTCCACGCGCCCGCGACCAGCACCAGCAGCACGGCGAGCGCCCAGGGTCCATAGCGCTTGAGGAGCACGCGCCGCCGGTCGGGCGCGACCACCGTCCGGTCCTGCGACTGGGTGCCGCGTATCGAGACGTCGCGCAACAGCATGGTCATGCCATGCCTGTAAGCACGTCGCGTGCCAGCCGCGGTCCGTGCGCCTAACTGCTTGAATTGGATTGATTGTCAGGCCGGCCGCGCAGGGAGAGGCGGTGTCCGCCTGCGGACAGCGGACACCCGTACGGACGTCCGCTCAGAGGCGGCGGATTCCACCCGCGCCGCCGAGGATCACGAGATCCGCCGGCCGTGCGGCGAACAGGCCCACGGTGACGACGCCGGCGATCTGATTGATCTGGTTCTCGAGCGCGACCGGGTCGCTGATGCGCAGTCCGTGCACGTCGAGGATGTGCAGGCCGTTGTCGGTGACCACCGGCTGGCGCCATACCGGCCGACCACCGAGTCGTTCCAGCGCGCGGCTCACGTGCACGCGCGCCATCGGGATGACTTCGACGGGCAGGGGGAACGCACCGAGCGTCTCCACCAGCTTGCTCTCGTCGGCGATGCACACGAAGCGCCGCGATGCGGCCGCGATGATCTTTTCGCGCGTCAGGGCCGCGCCGCCGCCCTTGATGAGCTGCCGCTGGTGATTGGTCTCGTCCGCGCCGTCGATATAGGTGTCGATCTCGCCCACCGCGTTGAGGTCGAGCACGCGGAAGCCCGCGGCCTGGAGCCGCTGGGTCGAGCCGGTGGAGCTGGAGACCGCACCGGCGATCTTCACGCCGCGCGCCGCGAGCTCATCGATCAGGAAATTCACCGTCGAACCCGTGCCGACACCCAATACCTTCCCGGCTGCCACGAATTCGAGCGCCGCGCGCGCCGCGGCTTGTTTTCCAGCGTTCTGAGTCATCAAGAGTCCCTGAAACGACAGTGCCCGCGTTGTCGCGGGCACTGTCTCTTGAATCTGGCGGCGAGCGAGAGAAACTCTCGCTCGCCGGATACAAGGCCGAAGAAATTACTTCTTCTTGGCTTTCTTCTTGGCCTTCTTCTTGGCTTTCGCCATGGCACATCTCCAGTAGTTACGGGTTAGTCCGAGGGCGAGTATACGCACGCGTTGACAAATTTCAAGCAAGTGCCTTCGGAATATCGCGAGTGAATCACATCACCGCGCCTCACGATCATCACTCGAGCGAGAGAATGAACTGCCAATGCGCTTCACTCACCGGCGTGATGGACAGTCGGTTGCCGCGTTTCAGCAGCAGCATGCCGTCGAGCTCGCGCGATTCGTGTTTGCGCAGTTCATCGAGCGTGATGACGCGCTTGAAGCGGCGTTTGAGTTGCACGTCGACCACAAACCAGCGCGGATCATCGCGCCTGGAGCCCGAATCGTAGTGGTCGCTCTTCCTGTCGAACTGCGTGGGGTCGGGATACGCGGTGCGTACCACGGTCATGATGCCCGCGATTCCCGTTTCATCCGTGCTGGAGTGATAGATGAACGCCAGGTCGCCCTTGCGGAAGTCGTCGCGCAGCATGTTGCGGGCCTGGTAGTTGCGCACGCCGTCCCACATGGCGGTCTTCTTCGGCCTGCGGGCGAGATGGTCGATGCCGAACGTCGATGGTTCAGTCTTCATGAGCCAGTAGTTCATCGATCCCCCTCTCCGTGACCAGCACGTCCATGAATACGTCGTTCGGCATCACCGGGATCTCCGGTACGACCTGGAAGGAATACGCGAGACCCACGAGCCGCGGTCCGCGCCAATGGCGCCGCGCATGCCGGAACGCGAGCGCGCGGTCGTAGAAGCCGGCGCCATGGCCGAGTCGTGCGCCGCGGCGGTCGAATCCCACGCCGGCGCAGAAGATCGTGTCGAGGAAGCGTGCGCCGATCCAGGCATTGCCCTCGGGCTCGAGCATGCCGAAGTCGTGCTGGCGCGTGCGCGGGTTCAGCGGCACGAATCGCATGCGGCGCGCGCGCATGCTGGTGATGCGCGGCAGGTAGACCAGGCAGCCGCGCCGCCGGGCCAGTTCGATCAGCGGACCGGTGCCGAGCTCCTGCGGCATCGAGGCATACAGGCCGATGCGCTTGCCGGGCGCGAGCCAGGGTGTGCGGGCAATGTGCTCGGCGACGGCTTGCGCGGCGTGCGCCCGCTGCGCGGGATTGACCGCGCGGCGCTGCGCCATGAGTTGCCTGCGGAGGGATTGCTTCGTGTGCACGAGCGGAAAAGGAAAAGCGCTACCCGCCGATGCCGGTGCGAGCCGTTGCTCTCGAACCAGAGCAACAAGGTGGGACCGTCCCCGACATTTAAGGCTTTCCGCCCGAAGCGGACCTGCACAGTACTGTCGGCAAGGCTTGGGTCCCTGGGTGTTTACATTACGGTCGAGAGGTAACCCGACCCACTGTCGAACACCGCAGGCAGCGCAGGAGTCACTCTACACCAAGTGGCCTGTAGGAATGCGACGTGAATCGAGAGATTGACATCGGGCACGGATCCGACGTGGGGCGCGAGCCCCTCACAAGTCGAGTTGGCGGGTGCGCTGCAGGGCGTTCTCGACGCGCTCGCGCATGTTCTTCACGCGCCCGGTGACCGTGTGCATCTCGCTTTCCTGCTTGCGCAGCCGCAACAGCTCGTTGGCCATGTTGAGGGCGGCGATCACGGCGATGCGGTCCGCGCCGACCACCTTGCCGGTGTCGCGGACCTCGCGCATCTTCTTGTTCAGGTATTCGGCGGAATCGAGCAGATCGGCGCGCTCATCCTGCGGGCAGGAAACGAAGTATTCCTTCTCGAGGATGCGGACGGTGACGTGCGCCGGTTCTTTCTCGCTCACGCGGTGTGCTCCATGGTCTTGAGTCGACCGATCATCGCCTCGACGCGCGCACGCACCTGGTCGTTGCGCTGCGCGAATGCGGAGCGTTCTGCCGCCAGCGTTTCCTGACGCTGTCGCAGGGCGCGGTTCTCTTCCTTGAGCGTATCGATGGCCAGGAGCAGCTCTTCGACACGGCGTTCGAGGCGCGCGAATTCCGCGTCGAAGCCGGTTTTCCCGGTCTTGTTGTTGTCGTGCGTGGTGTCGTTCATGGCGCGGGAGTATGGGGTGCGGCTCTTCCGGGGGTCAATCCGGCCCGGCGGGCTTCGCCCTCGGGCATAATTCCCCCATGTTGACCGCTACTTACGACGAGTTCGCGCGAGTGCTGCGCGACGCGCGCGCAGTTCCCGAACCCGCCGAGGCCCACGGCACGCTCGCCGGCGCGCTGTGCAGCTCGCGCGACTATGGCCTCATCGAGTGGTTGCACGAGATCCTGCCGGATGATTCGCCCGACGAGGACGCCCTCAAGACCTCGGTCCTGCAGAACGTGTACGACTCGATGGTCCGCACGCTGGCGGGCAACGAGGCGGACTTCGCGCCGCTGCTGCCCGACGACGAGGAGCCGCTGGCGACGCGCGCCGACGCGTTGAGCCTGTGGTGCCAGGGCTTCCTCTATGGATTGGGGTCGGGGCCCGCCTCCGACCCCGCGAAGGTCTCGACCGAGGCTGGTGAAATCATCCGCGACTTCACCGAGATCACGCACGTCGGCGTCGATGCCGACGAGCAGACCGAGGAGAACGAGGTGGCATTCGCCGAGGTCGTGGAATTCGTGCGCGTGGGCGTGCAGTTGCTGTTCGTCGAGCTGGCGCCGGCGCGCGGCGAGGAGCCGGCGCCCGGCGCCGGGTCGTTGCATTAACACGCATCGTCAAAGAAGGCGCCTGGCCACGCCGGCGCGTGCGGCCACGCCCGTGAAGGCCATCGGCCGCGAAGAATTCCGCCGCCGCCGCCGCGCGCTCATGAAGCACATGGGTCGCGAATCCATCGCCATCGTGCCGACTGCGCCCGTGCGGCTGCGCAATAACGACGTCGAATACGCCTATCGGCCCGACAGCGACTTCTTCTATCTCACCGGCTTCGGCGAACCGGAATCCGTGGCCGTGCTGGTGCCCGGCCGTCCGCAGGGCGAATACATGCTGTTCGTGCGGGATCGCGACCCGGCGCGCGAGACCTGGGACGGCAAGCGCGCGGGCCCCGACGGCGCGGTGCGCGACTTCGGCGCCGACCATGCCTTCCCGATCACCGACATCGACGAGATCCTGCCGGGGCTCATGGAGAACCGCGCCAAGGTGTTCTATGCCATGGGCACGCACCCGGAGTTCGACCAGCGCGTGGTCGGGTGGGTGAATGGACTGCGCACCCAGGCGCGCAACGGCCGCCATCCGCCCCAGGAGATCGTCGCGCTCGACCACGTGCTGCACGACATGCGGCTCTTCAAGAGCCGCGCCGAGGTGGAGACCATGCGCGAGGCCGCGCGCATCGCCGCACGCGCGCACGTGCGTGCCATGCAGGCCTGCGCGCCCGGCAAGCGTGAATACGAGATCGCCGCCGAGGTGATGCACGAGTTCCGGCGCCACAATGCCGACCTCTCGTATCTGCCGATCGTCGGCGGCGGCGCCAACGGCTGCATCCTGCACTACCGCGAGAACGACGCATTGCTCGCCGACGGCGACCTGCTGCTGATCGATGCCGGGTGCGAGGTCGATTGCTACGCCTCGGACATCACGCGCACGTTTCCGGTGAACGGCCGCTTTTCGCGCGAACAGCGCGCGCTCTACGACATCGTGCTCGAGGCGAATCGTGCGGCCATCGCGCGCGTCAGGCCGGGCAATCACTGGAACGAGCCGCACGAGGCGGCGGTGCGCGTCATCACCCAGGGCCTGCTGAAGCTCGGCCTGCTCAAGGGCAAGCCCTCGAAGCTCGAGGAGTCCGGTGCGTACCGCAAGTATTTCATGCATCGCACCGGCCACTGGCTGGGCATGGACGTGCACGACGTCGGCGACTACAAGCTCGGCAACCAGTGGCGCGTGCTCGAGCCCGGCATGGCGCTGACCATCGAGCCCGGCATCTACGTGGCGCCGGGAACCCCGGGCGCGCCGAAGAAATTCCAGGGCATCGGCATCCGCATCGAGGACGACGTCGTGGTGACGCGCGACGGCTGCGAGGTGCTCACGGACGGCGTGCCGAAGGAACCCGTCGCCATCGAGCGCCTCATGGCGTCGGTGGCGTGATGCGCACGCCATGAAGAATGGCGCCCTCGAGGACTGGGATGTCGCCATCGTCGGCGGCGGCATGGTGGGCGCGAGCTTCGCGCTCGCATTGCGCGCCAGCCGCCTGCGCGTGCTGCTGATCGAGGGCGTGGCGCCCGAGTCGGGCTCGCAGCCCAGCTTCGATGAACGCACCACCGCGCTTGGCAACGGCTCGCGACAGATCTTCGAGAGCCTCGGCGTCTGGTCCGCGATGGCCGCGGAGGCGGCGCCGATACGTTCCATCCATGTCTCCGATGCGGGACGATTCGGCGTCGCGCGGCTGGATGCCGCGGAGCAGGGTGTCGACGCCTTCGGCTACGTGGTCCCGAACCGCGTGATCGGCCGCGTACTGTGGCAGGCGCTGCGTGCCGCCCCGCACGTCACCATCGCCGTGCCTGCGCAGGTGAAGGATGCGGCCTTGCACGAGGACGGCGTGCTGCTGCACGTGAGCCGCGATGGCGCGATCGAACGCGTGAACGCCTCCGTTGGCGTGGCGGCGGATGGCGCCGGATCGGTGCTGCGCGCCAGCGCGGGGATCGCCGCGGAAGTGGAAGACTACGACCAGGTGGCCATCGTCGTGAACGCGGCCACGGCGCGCGCCAACCAGGGCGAGGCCTTCGAGCGCTTCACGTCATCGGGGCCGCTGGCCGTGCTGCCGACCGCGGGCGGGGGTTACGCGGTGGTCTGGGCGGTGCGCCCGCAACGCGCCGACGAACTGCTGGCGCTGGACGACGAGGCATTCGCGGCCGAATTGCAGCGTGCCTTCGGCTGGCGCGCCGGCCGCTGGACGCGCATCGGGCGGCGCCTGCGCTATCCGCTCGCCTTGTCGCGCGCCACCGAGACCGTCGCGGGGCGCGTGGTGCTGATCGGCAACGCCGCGCAGGCACTGCATCCGGTGGCCGGGCAGGGATTCAACCTCGGATTGCGCGATGCGGCGACGCTCGCGGAGATGCTCGTGAGCGCGCATGCCGGCCAGGCGGCGGATCCGGACATCGATGAGTTGCTGGCGCGTTTTTCGGCATGGCGGCTCGAGGATCGGCGCGGCGTCACGCGCTTCACCGACGGACTCGTGAAGCTCTTCGGCAGTGATCTGCCGGGCCTGGGCGTGGTCCGCAACTTCGGACTGCTGCTGTTCGACCTGAGTCCCGCGGCCAAGCGGGCGCTGTCGCGCGTGAGCTGGGGTTTCGCCGGCCGCATGCCGCGCCTGGCGCGTGGCCTGCCCCTGGAATGAGCGTCGATTTCGAAGTGGCGGTGGTCGGCGCCGGACCCATCGGCCTCGCGACCGCCTTGCTGCTCGCCACGCGCGGCGGCATCGCCGCCGAGCGCATCGTGATCGTCGACCGGCGCATCCCCGCGCCGATCGACCCTGCCGACCTGCCGGTCGACCTGCGCGTATTCGCGCTGTCGCGCGCCAGCGAGAAGATCCTGCGGGCCGTCGACGCCTGGGCCGACGTGGCGCGCGTGCGAGCATCTCCGTTTGAACGCATGCAGGTCTGGCATGCCGACGTGCCGCCGCGCGGCGGCGACGCGCTGTTGTTCGACGCCGCGGAGATCGGCGAACGCGATCTCGGCGTGATCGCCGAGAACCAGGTGCTGCAGGCCGCGCTCGCCGCCGCGGCACGGCGCGCCGGCATCCGGCTCTTCGAGGGCGATCTCGACGCCCTGCAGTTCACGCGGGATGCGGCCGTGCTGCGCAGCGGTGCGCGTGAATGGCGCGCGCGCCTGGTGGTGGGCGCCGACGGCGCGCAGTCCCGCGTTCGCGAGCTGGCGGGACTGTATGCCACGCGTGCCGACTATGCGCAGACCGCGATCGTCGCCACGGTGTCCACGGCCAGGCCGCACGAGCGCACGGCCTGGCAGCGATTCCTCGGCGACGGGACCCTGGCGTTCCTGCCGCTCGCCGACGGCACGAGCTCCATCGTCTGGTCCGTGCCGCGTGCGCGCGCGGAGTCGCTGCTCGCGGCGGCTCCGGCGGCCTTCGAGCAGCAGCTGGAGAGCGACTTCGACGCGGCGCTCGGTGCCGTGCGCCTGGTCAGCGAGCGCGCGCAATTCCCCTTGTGGCGTCTCGCGGCCGAGCACTACGTGGCCGCGCGCGTGTCGCTGGTCGGTGACGCGGCGCACGTCGTCCACCCACTCGCCGGGCAGGGGGCGAACCTCGGATTGCTGGACGGCGCGGCGTTGGCCGAGGTCGTCGGCGCGGGCAGCGTGGCGCACGAGGATCCAGGCGCCGAGCGCATCCTCAGGCGTTACGAGCGCTGGCGCCGCAGCGAGAACGAACTGATGAGCGCAGCCATCGACGCCTTCGACCGGCTGCTGGCGCGCGGCAGCGGCCGCGTCGCCGGCCTGGCGCAGCGCGGGCTGCCCTGGGTGGGACGTTCGGGCGTGCTGAAGCGCGCGTTCATCGAGCGTGCGATGGGTCTCGCGGGTGAACTGCCCGCCGCGGCCCGCTGATCCCGCGGCATGCAATTCCGCAACGAGAAACTCGCCGGCATGTCTGCGATGCTGATCGGCGTCGGCGCGTTCTCGTTCATGGATGCCGGCCTCAAGCTGCTGACCGCGCATTACTCTTCGGCGCAGGTCGCGGCGCTGCGTGGCCTCGCGGCGCTGCCGGTGGTGTTCGTCTGGGCCCTGTATTCGGGCGGCGCACGCCAGCTGGTGCAGGTGCGATGGCCGCTGCACCTGGTGCGCGGCGTCATCTCGGTTTTCATGATGGTCACCTTCACCTACGGGCTGAAGTCACTGTCGCTCGCCAAGGCCTACTCGATCTTCTTCGTCGCGCCGCTGATGATCGCCCTCCTGTCCATCGTGCTCCTGGGCGAACGCGTGCGACGGCCGCAGTGGCTGGCGCTGGGACTGGGCTTCGTCGGCGTGCTCATCGTGCTCAAGCCGGATACCGGCGGATTCGGCTGGTGGGGCACGCTGGCCGTGCTGGGAACCGCGCTGGGTTATGCGGTCTCATCCGTGCTGGTGAAGATCCTGGGCCGCACCGACAGCACGCAGTCCATGATGTTCTGGATGACGTGCATGCTGGCCATCGGGGCGACGTTGCTCGCCTGGCCGGAGTGGATGCCGATCGCGCGCCAGCACTACCTGATCCTCGCGGCGGTCGCGCTCACGGGCGCGATCGGCCAGTGGGGCATCACCGTGGCGTTCAAGCACGCGCCGGCGGCCAGCGTCGCGCCGCTGGAATACACCGGGCTGGCCTGGGTCATGGTCATCGACCTCGTGATCTGGTCCACGCTTCCGACGCTGCGCACCTTGCTAGGCGCGGGGCTGATCATCGCCTGCGGGCTGTACCTGATCCGTTTCGAGGCGCGCACCACGCCGGGCCACTGAACCGGACCGCAATTTCGCGAAACAGCGCGGATTTCGCGGCGGTCGGATTCGCGATACTGGCGCCCATGGCCATCAGCGTCGTCCCCGTCATCCTGCTGCCGACCATGGACTCGGAGCGCTACGAGCGCTGCACGTTTTCGCTGCAGGACCGCGAATCGCTGCTGACCGTCTTCATGACGGACCTGCCGCCATTCCTGATCCACTTCCACCGCCTGCGCTGGCATCGCTGCACGCCGCACGCCGAATGCGTGCCGGGCCTGATCCACGGCAGCGACATGGCCGTGGCCGAGGTGCGCGAATCGCCGGCGCTGCGCGCCTACGTGCAGCGCGAGGCGGTGCCGGCGCGCGATGCCGCGGCGCTGCATCACTTCCGGATCTATCTCGGCAAGGGCGGCTGCCACGAGGCCTTCGCGCGCAGTGTGTACGCCAGCGGGCAGGGCAAGGCATCGCGTGCGTTCGCGTTGCTGGGGCACCGAGTGCGTCGCGGCCTGGGATTCTGAACGCCGGTGGCGAGCGCGTCAGGCGCTCAGGTCGCCCACCGGGTGGCTGGCGGGCGCCGTGCGTGTGCGCATGAACACGCCGCCGACGATGCCGGCGGCCGAGGCGCAGAGCGTGCCGATCAGGAAGGCCAGTCGATAGCCGGTGTTCAGCGCCGCCACCTCGGCCGCGCCGCGCGCCAGCGCCGCATCCGTCTGGCCCGCCGCGAGGCTGGCGAGCACGGCCAGCCCCAGCGATCCGCCCATCATGAAGGCCGTGTTCACCATGCCGGAGGCGAGGCCCGAGTCTGCCGGACTCACGTCGCTCATCGCACCCAGCAGCAATGGATTGAACGCGATGCCGCCGCCGATGCCGAGCAGCGCCATGCCCGGCAGCACGTCGCGCACGAAGCAGCCGTCCAGCGGCGCGCGCGCGAACAGTGCGAGCCCGGCGCCGGCGCACAACAGGCCGAAAGCCAGCGGCCTGCGCCAGCCGAATCGCATGACGATCCTCGCGGACAGTCCCAACGAGAACACCGCCATGATGATGTTGGCGGGCAGGAAGGAGAGCCCCACCTGCATGGCGTCGTAACCCAGCACGAGCTGCAGGTACAACGCCGAGATGAAGAACCAGGCGAACATCGCCGCGGCCCACAGCACCGCGACGACATTGGCCGTCGCCACGTTGCGCAGCCTGAACAGCGCCAGCGGCATCATCGGTGACTTCACGCGCGATTCGATGACCAGGAAGGCGCCGAACAAGGCGAGCGCCGCCGCCAGGATGGCGATGGTCTGCGTCGAGCGCCAGCCTGCCTCGTGGCCATCGACGATGGCGTACACGGCGAGCATCAGCGCACCCGTGATGGTGATCGCCCCCGCGATATCCAGCTTCTGGTCGCTGGCCGTGCCCGGCAGGTGCGGCAGCAGCCGCAGGCACGCGAAATACACCAGCACGCCGATCGGCAGGTTCACCAGGAAGATCCAGTGCCAGTTCAGCGCGGTGGTCAGGAAGCCGCCGAGCAGCACGCCGATGCTGCCACCGGCCGAACACACGAAGCCGTAGATGCCCATGGCCCTGGCGCGCTCGCCCGTCTCGGTGAACAGATCCATGATCAGCGACAGCGCCACGGCGGTTACGACCGCGCCGCCGATGCCCTGGATGGCGCGCGCCGCGACCAGCACGTGCTGCGTTCGGGCCACGCCGCAACCGAGCGACGCCGCGGTGAACAGCACCAGTCCGAGCAGGAAGAAGCGCCGGTGACCATACAGGTCGCCGAACCGGCCGCCCAGCAGCAGGCAGCCGCCAAAGGTCAGCATGTAGGCATTGACCACCCAGACCAGCGAGGTCTCGGTGAAATGCAGGTCCTGGCGGATGGACGGCAGCGCCACGTTCACGATGGTCGTGTCGAGCACGATCATCAGCACGCCGGAACACAGCACGTACAGCGCCCACCATCTTTTCAGGGGCTTGCGCCCCACGTCGGAAATCGTCGCCCCCTTCTCGTGGGAGAAGGAGGCGCCGTCCGTGGATTGTTCGTGCGCTTTGTCAGTTATGGCCGCGGTAGCGCGTCCACCTTGGCCGCGCAGATGAAGTCGTTCTCGTGCAGGCCGCCGATGGCGTGAGTCTGGTAGCGGATGCGGCAATAGCCCCAGCCGCACTCGATGTCGGGGTGATGATCCTCGACGTTGGAAACGTGCGCCACCGCGTTCACGAAGCTCATCGCGCGGAAGAAGTCCGCGAACTTGAACTCGCGCTTCAGCGCCTTGCCGTCTTCCACGAGCTTCCAGTCCGGTTCCAGCAGCGCGAGCTTCTTCTTTGCTTCGTCCGCGGAGAGCGCGCTCACGCCGCCGTGGCAGGGCACGCACTTCTTGTTGACCAGGGTGTCGTCGTTGCTGCCGATCTGTGCGTTTGCGTTCATGACACGGTCTCCGGTTGCGGCGCGGGCGCGGCCGCCTTGCGCGAATAACGTCTGGCCACGTATTGCTCCACGAGTTCCTGGAATTCCTCGGCGATGTGTTTGCCCTTGAGCGTCGGCCCCTTCTCGCCATCGATGTACACGGGCGCCACGGGCCGCTCGCCGGTTCCCGGCAGCGAGATGCCGATGTTGGCGTGCTTGCTCTCGCCCGGACCATTGACCACGCAGCCCATGACCGCAACCGTCATGTCCTCCACGCCGTCGTAGGACTTGCGCCATTCCGGCATGCGGTGGCGGATGTGCGACTGGATGGACTGCGCCAGCTCCTGGAAATACGTGCTCGTGGTG
>DASTHJ010000402.1:0-5809 GCA_035718265.1 Steroidobacteraceae bacterium
GGGTGATGGTGACGCCGGAGATGGCCCGGCGCTGCCTCAAGAGCGCGCAAGTCGAGGCGTTCTGGGCGCCCGAGGGGCAGCAGGCGTTCAACCCGGAACTGGGGTTTTTCCGGGCACGCAAGTAGGAGGGTTCAGGCGCGCGGCTTGCGCCGATTTCCGCGCGCGGCGGACTTGACGAGCCCGGTACAATGGCCGATCCGCGACCTCGTTCCGGATCGACTACATGGACAAGCTCGTCACGCCACGCAAGCCCGCGCCCGCGAAATCCGCGCCCAAGGCGCGAACGCACGCGCACGCCTCCGCGCAGGGCCATGCCTGCATCGGCGTGCACGGCGCGCGGCAGAACAACCTGAAGAACCTCTCGCTCGACATTCCGCTGCACGAGCTGGTGGTGGTGACGGGCGTGTCGGGCTCGGGCAAGTCCTCGCTGGTGTTCGACACGCTGTACGCCGAGGGCCAGCGTCGCTATGTCGAGACCTTCTCGCCATACGCCCGGCAGTTCCTCGACCGCATGGACAAGCCGGCCGTGGATCGCGTCGACGGCATTCCGCCGGCCATCGCCATCGACCAGACAAACCCGGTGCGCACCTCGCGCTCCACGGTCGGCACGATGACCGAGCTCAACGACCACCTGAAGCTGCTGTTCGCGCGCACCGCCACCCTGCACTGCCGGAGCTGTGGAAAACCCGTACGGCGCGACACTGCCGAGAGCATCTACGCCGACGCCACGCATCGCGCGGCCGCGGCCGGCGATCCGCGCGTGTACGTCTGCTTCCCGATCCCGGTGCCGAAGAACTTCAAGGAAGCGGAAGTGCGCCAGCTGCTGGAATCGCAGGGCTACACGCGCATCCACGCGCCATCTTCACGGGAAGGGGGCGACACGCTGGAAGTGGTGCAGGACCGCGTGCGCCTCGGCAACGCGGAGCGCTCGCGCGTGATGGAGTCGCTCGAGACCGCGCTGCGCATGGGACGCGGGCGCGTGAACCTGCACGTGGCCGAAGAAATGGGGACATTCCCCGTTTCCAAGCAAACGGGGACAGGCCTCGAAAAGGCCGTTCCATCCCTAGACTCCCAGGCCGCCACCACTTCCTCCGGCGCCACCTGGAAGTATTCGAACGAGCTGCATTGCGCCGATTGCGACATCACCTATCGCGACCCGGTACCGTCGCTGTTCTCGTTCAACTCGCCGGTGGGCGCCTGCGAAACCTGCCGCGGCTTCGGCCGGATCATCGGCATCGACTACGGCCTGGTGATCCCGGACGAGACCAGGACGCTGGCGGGCGGCGCCGTGAAGCCCTGGCAGACCAAGTCGTACAAGGAATGCCAGGACGACATGGTCAGGTTCGCGAAGAAGCGCGGCATCCCGCTCGACACGCCCTGGTACGCGCTGAGCGAGGATCAGCGCAAGTGGGTCATCGAGGGCGAAGGCCGCTGGGAGAAGAAGGTCTGGTACGGCGCGAAGCGCTTCTTCGAGTGGCTGGAGACCAAGGCCTACAAGATGCACGTGCGCGTGCTGCTGTCGCGCTACCGCGCGTACACGCCGTGCACGGCCTGCGGCGGCTCGCGGCTCAAGCCGGAGGCGCTGCTGTGGCGCATCGCCGGGCAGAACATCCACGACCTGATGCTGCTGCCGCTGGATCGCGCGCGCGCGTTCTTCGACGGGCTCAAACTACCGGCGCCGCTCGACGAGGCGGCGGACCTGCTGCTCGCCGAGGTGCGGGCGCGGTTCGGCTACCTGTGCGAAGTCGGGCTGGGGTACCTCACGCTCGACCGGCAGTCGCGCACGTTGTCGGGCGGCGAGGTGCAGCGGATCAACCTGACGACGGCGCTCGGCACCTCGCTGGTGAACACGCTGTTCGTGCTGGACGAGCCGTCGATCGGCCTGCATCCGCGCGACATGCAGCGCGTCACCCGGGTCATGCACCGGCTGCGCGATGCGGGCAATTCGCTGGTCGTCGTCGAGCACGATCCGCAGATCATGCTGGCCGCGGATCGCATCCTCGATCTTGGTCCGGGCGCCGGCGAGCGCGGCGGCGAGATCGTCGCGTTCGACACGCCGGAGGCGATCCGCGCGAATCGCGCCTCGCTCACCGGCCAGTATCTCTCGGGCGCCAGGCAGGTGGCACCGCGCGCGGCGCCACCGCCGGCGAACGCGGTCGCCGACAGCGCGCCCAGGGCGCGCATGGTGCCGGCGCTCAAGTGCGTGAAGCTGCGCGGCGTGCGCGAGCACAATCTCAAGAACATCGACGTGGAGTTCCCGCTGCGGCGGCTGGTGTGCGTGACCGGCGTTTCCGGCTCGGGCAAGTCCACGTTGATCGAGGACGTGCTGCACAAGGCGCTGCGCAAGGCGCTGGGCCAGCCGAGCGAAATGCCCGGCGAGTTCGACCGCCTGGAAGGCGCGGACCTGGTCGATGACGTGGTCATGATCGACCAGAGCTCGATCGGGCGCACGACGCGCTCCAATCCAGCGAGCTACGTGGGCGCGTTCGACGTGGTGCGCGAGCTGTTCGCGAACGAGTCCGCGGCGAAGAGCCGCGGCTACACGCCGGGTACGTTCTCGTTCAATTCCGGCACCGGGCGCTGCCCGACCTGCAGCGGCAACGGCTTCGAGCACGTGGAGATGCAGTTCCTCTCGGACGTGTACCTGCGCTGTCCGGACTGCGACGGCAAGCGCTACCGCGCCGAGACGCTCGAGATCCGCCGCGAGGGTGCGGACGGCACGCGGCGCAACATCGCCGACGTGCTCGACATGACGGTCACGCAGGCGCTGGCGTTCTTCAAGGACGTGTCGGCGGTGGCGGTGCGGCTGCAGCCGCTGGTCGACGTGGGCCTCGAGTACGTGAAGCTCGGGCAGCCGGTGCCGACGCTCTCGGGCGGCGAGGCGCAGCGCCTGAAGCTCGCGGGACACCTGGCCGAGGCTGCGGCGGACGACACGCCGTCGATTCGCGGCAAGCTGTTCCTGTTCGACGAGCCGACCACCGGGTTGCACTTCGACGACGTCGCCAAGCTGCTGCGCGCATTCCGCAAGCTGCTGAAGATCGGGCACTCGCTGGTGGTGATCGAGCACAACCTCGACGTGATCCGCGCCGCAGACTGGATCATCGACCTCGGACCCGAGGGCGGCGACGCCGGCGGCGAGATCGTCGTGGCCGGCACGCCGGCGCAGGTCGAAGCCGACACGCGCTCGCACACCGGCAAGGCGCTGCGGGAGTATCTGGCGGTGCCGGGCACCAATTCCCGTAATTCGCCGCTGGAGACCCCTCGGGTTGCGGATTCGCGCCGCGGCGAATTACGGGAATTGGTGCCCGGCACCGCCATCGTCATCCACCACGCGCGCGAGCACAACCTGCGCAACATCGACGTGTCGATTCCGCGCGAGGCGTTCACGGTGGTCACGGGCGTCAGCGGCTCGGGCAAGTCGACGCTGGCCTTCGACATCATCTTCAACGAGGGGCAAAGGAGATACCTCGAATCGCTGAACGCCTATGCGCGCCAGTTCGTGCAGCCGGCGGCGCGTCCGGACGTCGACGCCATCTACGGCATCCCGCCCACGGTCGCGATCGAGCAACGCACCAGTCGCGGCGGACGCAAGTCCACGGTGGCGACGCTCACCGAGATCTATCATTTCCTGCGGCTGCTCTATCAGAAGCTCGGCACGCAGTTCTGTCCCAATTGCGACGTACCCATCGAGCCGCAGACAGCGGCCAGCATCGCCGAGCGGCTGCTGAAGCAGCACCGCGGCGATCGCATCATGCTGCTCGCGCCGCTGGTGGTCGCGCGCAAGGGCTACTACACCGAGCTCGCCAAGTGGGCCAACGCGCGCGGCTTCAAGCACCTGCGCGTCGACGGCGAGATGCTGACCACCTACCAGTGGCCGCGTCTCAACCGCTTCAAGGAGCACACCATCGAGCTGCCCGTCGCGCAGCTGCTGGTCGACAAGGCCAGGGCCGACATTCTCGAACGGCACGTGATCAGCGCGCTGGATTACGGCAAGGGCGTCGTCCACGTGTTGAACCTCGACTCCAGGGCCCGCAAGCCGCGCATCGAGGTATTCAGCGCCAAGCGCGCCTGCCCGTCCTGCGGCACCAGCTTCGCCGAGCTCGACCCGCGGCTGTTCTCGTTCAACAGCAAGCACGGCTGGTGCGAGGATTGCTACGGCACCGGCCTCGAGCTCGAGGGCTTCGGCGAGGAGCAGTCCGGCGAGGAAGCCACGTGGAACGAATGGCTGGAAGGCGAAGCCCACGCCTGCGAGACCTGCCATGGCCAGCGCCTGAACCCGATCGCGCTGCACGTGCGCTTCCGCGACAAGAACATCGCCGAGCTCACGGCGCAGTCCATCGACGACACGGTGCAGTTCGTCGGCAGGCTGCGGCTCGGCAAACGCGAGGCCGAGATTGCGCGCGATCTCATGGCCGAGATCCGCGCGCGTCTCGCGTTCCTGCAACGCGTCGGCCTGGGCTATCTGCCGCTGGATCGCGCGGCGCCGACGCTGTCGGGCGGCGAGGCGCAGCGCATCCGGCTCGCGGCGCAGCTCGGCTCCAACCTGCAGGGCGTCTGCTACGTGCTCGACGAGCCGACCATCGGCCTGCATCCGCGCGACAACCGCGTGCTGCTCGACGCGCTCGCCGAGCTCGCGCGCCACCGCAACACGCTGGTGGTGGTCGAACACGACGAGGACACCATCCGCCGCGCCGACCACGTCATCGATCTCGGTCCCGGCGCGGGTGTGCGCGGCGGCGAAGTCGTGGGCGCCGGCAAGGTCGAGGACCTCAAGAAGAATCCCGCTTCGGTCACCGGCCGCTTCCTGCGCGAGCCGCTGAGACACAGCGGCGAGCCGCGCCGCGCCACGGGGCCGCGCGCGGCGCGGCTGGTGCTCGAGGGCGTCGAGCTGCACAACGTGCACGGGGAAGACGTCGCGGTACCGGTCGGCCGGCTGGTCGTGGTGACGGGCGTCTCGGGTTCGGGCAAGTCGACCGTGGCGCGCGACGTGCTGTACACCAACCTCAGGCGCCTGGTGGGCAAGGCCCAGAGATCGAAGCATGCCGGGAAGAAGCCGGAGCTCACCGGCGTGGCCGCGGTGCGCGGCGTCGAGCACATCGATCGCGTGCTCGAGGTCGACCAGACGCCCATCGGCAAGACGCCGCGCTCATGCCCCGCGACCTACATCGGCTTCTGGGACGACATCCGCCGCATCTACGCCAACACCACCGAAGCGAAGATCGCCGGCTACACCCCCAGCCGCTTCAGCTTCAACACGGCCGGCGGGCGCTGCGAGGCCTGCGAAGGCCAGGGCGTGCAGACCATCGAAATGAACTTCCTGCCCGACGTGAAGGTGCTGTGCGATTCGTGCCGCGGCCGGCGCTTCAACGCCGAGACGCTCGGCATCCTGTGGCGCGGGAAATCGGTCGGCGACCTGCTCGCCATGAACATCGACGACGCCGTCGAGTTCTTCGCGGCGCACGCCTCGATCCATCACGCATTGCGCCTGCTGCAGGACGTG
This sequence comes from Steroidobacteraceae bacterium, assembly GCA_035718265.1. Taxonomy (GTDB): domain Bacteria; phylum Pseudomonadota; class Gammaproteobacteria; order Steroidobacterales; family Steroidobacteraceae; genus CADEED01. The sequence goes on from DASTHJ010000402.1 coordinate 5,501, forward strand.
GGTCTCGGCTACCTCACGCTCGGCCAGCCCTCGCCCACGCTCTCCGGCGGCGAGGCGCAGCGCATCAAGCTGGTCACGGAGCTTGCCAAGGTGCGCGGCGAGGAGCGCCGCGCGCCACGCCAGAAAGCCCAGCACACACTCTATGTGCTCGATGAACCCACCGTAGGCCTGCACATGGCCGACGTCGAGAAGCTGATTCACGTGCTGCACCGGCTGGTGGATGCCGGCAACACCGTGGTCGTGGTCGAGCACAACCTGGACGTCATGGCAGAGGCGGACTGGCTGATCGATCTGGGTCCTGAAGCCGGC
>DASTHJ010000403.1:0-11900 GCA_035718265.1 Steroidobacteraceae bacterium
CTCGAAGCCGGCTGGAAATATTTCATCCTGTGCGGCGTCGGCATCGCGCAGGCGCTGTTCGGCACCATCCTGCTGTACTTCGCCTCGGAGAAGATCCTGGGCGCCGAGGGCATGAGCGCGCTGCTGTGGACGCACCTGAACCTGGTCAAGGACCAGCTCGAGCCCACGGTGCTGAGCCTGGCGTTCGTGTTCCTGCTGGTGGGCTACGGCACGAAGGTCGGTCTCGCGCCGCTGCACAACTGGCTGCCCGATGCGCACGCCGAAGGCCCGACGCCGATTTCCGCGGTGCTCTCCGGGCTGCTGCTGAACGTGGCCATCTACGCGGTGGTCCGCTGCAAGGTGCTGGTCGAAGGCGCGCAGCACTCGGCGCTGCCCTCGCAGATGCTGATGGCCTTCGGGCTGGTCTCGGTGTCGCTCGCGGCGTTCTTCCTCTGGCGGCAGCGCGACATCAAGCGCCTGTTCGCCTACTCGTCGATCGAGCACATGGGAATCATCGCGTTTGCGTTCGGCATGGGCGGGCCGGTCGCGAATTTCGCGGCGCTGCTGCACATGACCGTGCATTCGCTGACCAAGTCGGCGATCTTCTTCGCCGTGGGTCACGCGGCCCAGAAGGCCGGCACGCAGGTCATGGACGAGATCCGCGGCCTGATCACCGTGAACCCGACCGTCGGCTGGGGCCTGATGCTCGGCTCGCTGGCGATCCTCGGCGTGCCGCCATTCGGCGTGTTCGCCAGCGAGTTCCTGATCCTCACCACCGCGATGCGCGAGCAGCCGTGGGCCACGCCCATCCTGCTGCTGGCGCTCGGCGTGGCGTTCGCCGCGATCTTTCGCCGCGTGCAGCCCATGGTCTTCGGCGAGACCACGGCGCGGCGGCTGCCGCACCCGCCCGCGTTGCTGCCGGTGTTCGCACACCTCGGGCTGGTGCTGGCGCTCGGATTGTTCATCCCCTCCTACCTTGCCGACTGGTTCCGCCTGGCGGCACGGCTGATTGCGGGGCTCTGACATGCCGCTACGTCGCTGGCTGGAGCAATCGACAGTCCTGCCGGGCGCGGGAGACCTGCGGCGCGTCGCCCTGAACGCGGAAAACTGGCGCGCCTGCGCGACGGATGCCGCCGCGGCCGGCGCGCGCCTGCTCGCGTTCTGGGCGGATGCGACACCGCGCGCGGCGGTGTCCGCCGCGCTGCACGTGGGGCAGAGCATGCTCGTGCTCTCGCTCGAGCTGTCCGGCTCGTCGCCCGAATATCCGGGCCTCGCCGACCTCTTTCCGGCGGCCGCCCGCATGCAGCGCGCCGCGGCCGACCTGTGCGGCGTGCGCGCGCAGGACGCCGACCGGCGACCCTGGCTGCGCCACGCCGCCTGGCCGGCGGAATTCCTGCCGCTCGCCGAGGGCAGCGCCCCGCCGCCACCGCACCGCCCGCTCGATGCCTACGAATTCGTGCGCGTCACCGGCGAAGGCGTGCACGAGATTGCCGTCGGGCCGGTGCACGCCGGCACCATCGAGCCCGGGCATTTCCGCTTCTCGGTGGTCGGCGAAAAAGTGCTCAGGCTCGAAGAGCGCCTGGGCTACACGCACAAGGGCATCGAGCGACTCTTCCGGCAGTTGCCGGCGCGCGATGGACAGCGGCTCGCGGCGCGCGTCTGCGGCGACTCGACCGTGGCGTTTTCCTGGGCTTACTGCCAGGCCTGCGAATCGATCGCGGCGACGAACATTCCGCCGCGGGCGCAATGGCTGCGCGCTGCCGGGCTGGAAGCGGAGAGAATCGCCAATCACCTCGGAGACCTGGGCGCGCTCGGCAATGACGCCGGGTTCGCGTTCGGCCTCGCGCAGTTCTCGCGCCTCAAGGAACGATGGTTGCGCGCGACGGCCCGTGCGTTTGGCCGGCGCTACTTGTTCGACTATGTCGTGCCCGGCGGCGTGGCCGCCGACAGCACGCCGGCCGCGCTCGGCGAATTGGCCGCCTGCGCCACGGAAATCGACGTCGCTGCGCGCGAGCTGCGCACGATCTACGACGAGCATGCCGGCGTGCGCGATCGCTTCGCCGGTGCCGGGCGCGTCGCGCCCGAGCTCGCGCTGCGCCTCGGGCTGTGCGGACTGGCGGGCCGGGCCAGCGGCCAGGCATTCGACCTGCGCGTCGACCTGCCTTCGAGCCCTTACGAGGCGCTGGCCGTGCGCAAGGCCTCGAGTGAGGAAGGCGACGTGATGGCGCGCGTCGCCGTGCGCTTCGAGGAACTCGGCGAATCGCTGCGGCTGATCGGCGAGATCGCGCGCCGCATCCCCGCGGGCAGCGTGCTCGACGGAGTTCCCGCGCCCGCCGCCGGTTTCGGCATCGGCCTCGTCGAAGGCTGGCGAGGCCCGGTAGTGGTCGCGCTGAGCACTTGCGCCGATGGCGGAATCCTGCGCTGCCATCCGCACGATCCCTCCTGGCAGAACTGGCCCGTGCTCGAGCACGCGATCATCGGCAACATCGTTCCGGATTTCCCGCTGATCAACAAGTCGTTCAACCTCGCCTACAGCGGTCACGATCTCTAGGTCCCTGCATGCTCAAGACACTCACGAGAATCTGCCGTACCGGCATCGTCACCGAGAACCCGCCGCCGAGCGACCAGTCGTTGCGCGAGCGCGAGGCGATGCAAGCGAAGATCCGCGACATGCTGGGACGCGCGCTGTGCATCCGCCACGTGGACGCGGGCTCCTGCAACGGCTGTGAGCTCGAGATCCACGCGCTCAGCAATCCGGTCTACAACATCGAGGGTCTGGGAATTCGTTTCGTCGCCAGTCCGAGGCATGCCGACCTGCTGCTGGTGACGGGACCGGTGTCGCGTCACATGGAAGCGGCACTGCTGCGCACCTACGAAGCCACGCCGGATCCCAAGATGGTCGTGGCCATCGGTGACTGCGGCTGCGACGGCGGCATCTTCGGCCAGAGCTACGCATGCGCGGGGCGCGTGTCCAACGTGATCCCGGTCGACGTTGCCGTGCCCGGCTGCCCACCTTCCCCGGACCGCATTCTGGCCGGCATCCTCACGGCGATCTCCGCGGGGCGCTGAGGCGGCCACCGCGCGTGCGCGGCGTTGCGCTGTAGGAATTTTCCCGCGGTCCGTTTCCGCTTGTCCGGCTGTGCCGATTTGCGACACCGCCTTAACTCTCCCGGGAAATGACCGAGAAAGATGCCGGGAACCCCGCGGCCAGGTCGGATCTCGTGGCGGAGCTGCGCGCCACGCTGCACCGCATGCAGGCGGAGCATGCACACGCCCAGGCAGCATTGCGCGATTCGGATCGCCGCAAGGACGAGTTCCTCGCGACGCTGGCGCACGAGCTGCGCAATCCGCTCGCGCCCATCCGCCAGGCGGTGGACATCGCGCAGAATCCGGCCGCCAGCGACGCGCAGAAATCCTGGAGTCACGAAGTCATCACGCGCCAGGTGCAGCACATGTCGCTGCTGCTCGACGACCTGCTCGATATCTCGCGCATCACCCGCGGCACGCTCGAACTGCGGCGCACGCGCACGCCGCTCGCGAAGATCGTCGAGTCGGCGGTGGAGACCGCCCGCCCGGCGCTCGAGACCAAGCGCCACGTCCTGCAGGTCGACCTGCCCGCGGATGCCGTGCCGCTCGACGTGGATGCGCTGCGACTGTCGCAGGTGCTGTCCAACCTGCTCACCAATGCCGCCAAGTACACCGATCCCGAGGGACACATCCGCGTCGCCGCGCAGGTCGCCGGCAACGAATTGCAACTGCGCGTGATCGACGATGGCATCGGCATCGCCCCGGAGGCATTGCCGCGCATCTTCACGATGTTCTCGCAGGTGCGCACCGCCAAGGATCGCACCGATGGCGGGCTCGGCATCGGCCTCGCGCTGTCACGCGGCCTGACGGAGCTGCACGGCGGAACGCTGGAGGCGCGCAGCGCGGGCCTGGGCCACGGCAGTGAATTCATCCTGCGCCTGCCGCTCGACCCGCCCGCGGTTTCGGCGGCCGCTGCGCCCGAGCCGTTGCCGGAGGCGCCGGTGCGGTCGCGTCGCGTGCTCGTGGCCGACGACAACATCGACGCCGGCGAGAGCCTCGCCATGCTGCTGCGGCTCGACGGCCACCAGGTGGAGCTCGCCAGCAACGGCCCGCAGGCGGTCGAGCTGTTCGAGCGGCTGAGGCCCGAGATCGCCATCCTGGACATCGGCATGCCCGGGCTCAACGGCTACGAGGTGGCGCTGCGCATCCGCGAGAAAGCCGCCGGCGCCGTCACGCTGATCGCCGTGACCGGCTGGGGCCAGGAAGCGGACAAGGCACGCGCCGCGGCGTCGGGCTTCGACCATCATTTCACCAAGCCGGTGGAGCCGGCACTGCTGAGCGCGCTGGTCGGCAAGGCGTGAAGCTCCTATTCTCGGGCGCATGAAGCACCGCAGAACCTTGTTGGGCGCGTGGCTCGTGCTGTGGCTGGTGCCGGCGCAGCCGGCGTCGATGGCGCCGGTCGCCGCGGAACACGGCATGGTGGTGAGCGCGCAGGCGCAGGCGACGCGCGTCGGTGTCGAGGTCCTGAAGAACGGCGGCAATGCCATCGATGCCGCGGTCGCCGTGGGTTACACGCTGGCGGTGGTCTATCCGGCCGCGGGCAACCTCGGTGGCGGCGGATTCATGACGCTGCGACTCGCCGACGGGCGCAGGAAGTTCATCGATTTCCGCGAGACCGCGCCGCTGGCCGCCAAGACCGACATGTTCCTCGACGCGGCCGGCGACGTGATCCCCGATGCCAGCACGCGCGGCTGGCGCGCCGTGGCCGTGCCGGGCACCGTCGCCGGCCTCGAATATGCGCGCGAAACCTACGGCACGATGGCGCGCGACAAGCTGATCGCGCCGGCGATCCGCCTCGCCGAACAGGGCTTCACGCTCGAGCAGGGCGACGTCGACATGCTGCGCGAGGCCACCGAGGATTTTCGCCGCGATGCGCCCAGCGCCGCGATCTTCCTGCGCGACGGCCGGCCCTTCGAAGCCGGCGACACGCTCGTGCAGCGCGACCTGGCGCGCACGCTGCGCAATGTCGCGAAGCGCGGTCCCGAAGGCTTCTACCGCGGCGAGACCGCCGAGGCGCTGGTCGAAGCCAGTCGCGCCGGCGGCGGCATCCTGACCGAGGCCGACCTGTCCGGCTATCGCGCGCGCGAGCTGCCGCCGCTCGAATGCCGGTATCGCGGCTTCCTGATCGTCTCGGCGCCGCCGCCGAGCTCCGGCGGTGTCGTGCTGTGCGAGATCCTGCACGTGCTCGAAGGCTATCCACTCGCCGGGTACGGCTACGGCTCGGCGCGTGCCGTGCACGTCGAGATCGAGGCCATGCGCCACGCATACGTCGACCGCAACAACCTGCTGGGCGATCCGTCGTTCGTGCGCAATCCCGTCGAGCAACTGCTCGACACCGCTTACGCCGAGCGGATCCGCGCGCGCATCGATCCGCAGCGCGCCGGAGACTCGATGCAGCTCAAGCCCGGCATCGAGGTGCACGAAGGCAGGCACACCACGCACTACTCGATCGCCGACAGCTCTGGCAACGCCGTCGCGGTCACGTACACGCTGAACGACTGGTTCGGCGCGCGCGTCATGGCGCCCGGCACGGGCGTGCTGCTCAACGACGAGATGGACGATTTCACCGCGAAGAGCGGCGTGCCCAACCTCTACGGGCTCGTACAGGGCGAAGCCAACCGCATCGAACCCGGCAAGCGGCCGCTGAGCTCGATGACACCCACCATCGTGCTGCGCGAGGGCAAGCCCTGGATGGTGGTCGGCACGCCCGGCGGCAGCCGCATCATCACCGCCGTGGCGCTGACGCTGCTCAACGTCATCGACTACGGCATGGACATCCAGGAAGCCGTCGACGCGCCGCGCATCCACCAGCAGTGGCTGCCGGACACCACGTTCGTCGAGGCGCGCGCGCTGAGCCCGGACACGCGGCGCATCCTCGAGTCCATGGGGCACAAGCTGACCGTGCCGCAGCGGGAGAACCACGTCGCCGCCATCCTGATCGGCGCGCCGGCGCTCGACGCGCCGCCGGTCGGACGCAACCGCTTCTACGGCGCGCTCGACCCGCGGCGCAATACCGGGCTGGCGCTGGGCTACTAGAGCCTGAGCTTGTCGCGCAAGAACGCGTCCGACCTGCGCAGCATGTCGGCGCGCACGCTGCCGTCGAGCAGGCTGTGCTCCAGCTTCGGATAGACGATCAGCTCGCTCGACTTGTCGGCACGATGCAGCTGCCGATCCATGCGGCGCGACTGCCCGATGTCGACGTTCAGATCGATGTCGCCGTGGAACATCAGCACCGGTGCCTTGAACAGCCCGGCGTGCTCGGCCGGTGAGCCTTCCTTGACGTGCGGTCCATTGCCGATGAAATCGGCGTCGACGAACCCGCTGGTGTAGATCATGCCCTTGTCCTTGAGGAGATCGAGGTCGGTGACGGGAGCCACTGCGATCACCGCCTTGAACAGCGTGGCATCGAGCACGTTGGCCTGCAGCGCGGCGTAGCCGCCATAGGACCAGCCGAATACGGCCAGCTTGTCGGGAGCCGCCATGCCCTGCTGGATCATCCAGCGACCCGCATCGCAGACGTCGCCCACGGATGTCTTCCATCCGCGGAACCCGTTGTCCGCGAACCAGGCATCGCCGTAGCCGTTCGAGCCGCGGAAATTCGGCTGCAGCACGGCGAAACCCCGCTGCGCGAAGTACTGCGCCAGCCAGTCGAAGCCCCACTCATCGCGCGCGCCGGGCCCGCCGTGCGGCATCACGAGCGCCGGCAGGTTGCGAGCCTCGGTCACGCCCGGTGGCAGGGTCAGGTAAGCGGGGATCCGCGTGCCGTCTGCCGCCGGATAGCTGACGGCCTTGACTGGCGAGAGCGTCCTGCCGGCGAGCGCCGGGCGAGTCGGCGAGATCAATGCCAGCGACTTTTTCGAGCGGTCATAGATGTACCAGTTGCCCGGATCGACGTCGCTGCTGGCGCGGACCACGAGCATCTGCTCGTCGGCGCTGGCGCTCATGAAGTCGATCAGCGGCAGCCTGGGTATCGCGCGCGACAGCATCTCGTGCAGCTTCTTGTAGTCGGGATCGAAGTATTCGACGTAGCGGCGATCGGTCACATAGGTGGCACCGATGACCCGGCCACCGCGCCCGATCCGGATGACATCGTCGACGTCGACGTCCTTGCGCGCCAGCACGAGCTCGTGTTTCGGTGACTCATCGAGCGTGACCCGGTACAGCGCCATCCGGCCGTCGAGGTTCTCCAGCACGTATGCCGCGTTCAGCTTGCCGTCGACGGCCAGCGGGATCATGCCGGTGCCGCGGCCGCCGCGGGTCCGGTCCGGGGTGAACGTGCCAAGCTTGCGCCACGTCCGGTCGTCCGGCGTCCGATAGGAATGCGTCTCGATGCCGGTGCTGTATCCGCTTTCCTGCATGTACGTGGTGGTCATGAGGCGCACGTGGCCTGCGCCATCGCTCATGTACAGATCGACGTCGCGACCGGCGCGCTCGACCGTCGTGGCCTTGCCGGTGCGCGTGTCGATGAGATCGACGCCCAGGCCGTGTTCCGAGCGCGCCGTGAGCCGGCCGGTGGAGTTCTCCGGGACGTAATAGCGCGACATCAGCACCTTGCCATCGGAGCCGTCCAGCCAGTCGATGACGCGCCCGTCCTGGAGCAGTTTGCCGAGCTGCGACAGGGTCTGCTTGACGCCCAGGAAAATCTGCTTCTTGCCGTCCGCATCCATCGACATGGTGCGCACGATGGGCAGGATGACGCCCTGCGGCCGCTCCATGCCGTAGAGCTGACAGACGATGCGATCGCGGGCGGTCCACTCGCAACCGGTCAGGTTGATCGGGTTGCCGTCGGCGCGCGCGACCTGCGCGGCCGATCCCTTCTCGAGATCGACGACCACGGCGATGGTGCTGGACTCTGTGCCGGCACCCACGTAGACGAGCTTCTTGCCGTCCGCCGAAAGCGAAGCGCTGTCGATCACGTCACGCGCGCCGAACACGGCGGCATCGTCCAGCGTGGCCGGCGCCGCCGCCGCCGTTGCCGCTGCCCCGAGCGCGGCAGTAGTCAGGAGCACACGAAAGGTTTTCATGCGCGGCAGTTTGCCGCAGCGCGGGTCGCGAATGAAGTCGCGATGCGTCGATGGTGCTGGACTCGGTCCAGCCGGACGGAAACGTGACCCGCGACCTGGCGCGCTCAGAGTTTCAGGTTTTCGCGCAGGAAGGCGTCGGACCTGCGCAGCATGTCGGCGCGCGCCACGCCACTGCGCAGGCTGTGCTCGAGCTCCGGAAAGATCACCAGTTCGCTCGACTTGCCGGCTCTGCGCAGCTCCTTGTCCATGCGGCGCGATTGCGAGAGGTCGATGTTGAAATCCGAATCGCCGTGGAACATGAGCACCGGGGCCTTGAACACGCGTGCATTGCGCGCGGGCGAGCCCTGCTTCAGGTGCGGCCCCTTGCCGATGTAGTCCGCCTCGATGAAGGCATTCGTGTGCATCATGCGCTGCGAGCGCAGCAGGCGCAGGTCCGTGACCGGTGCCACGGCGATCACGGCCTTGAACAGGTCGGGATCCAGCACGTTGGCCTGCAAGGCCGCATAGCCGCCGTATGACCAGCCGAACACCGCCAGGCGCGCCGGATCGGCGATGCCGCGTGACACCAGCCAACGGCCACCGTCACACACGTCGCCGACCGCGAGCTTCCAGCTCTTGAACCCGTTGTTCGCGAACCATTCGTCGCCATACCCCGAGGAGCCGCGGAAGTTCGGCTGCAGCACCACGTAGCCGCGATGCGCGAAGAACTGCGCCAGCCAGTCGAAGCCCCACACGTCGCGATATCCCGGACCGCCGTGCGGCAGCACGATGGCAGGCTGCTTCCTCGGATCGGTGACACCCGTGGGCACGGTCAGGTAGGCGGGTATCTGCGTGCCATCGGCAGCCGGATACGCGATCACCTCGACCGGCGCGAGCTCGAACTTGCCCAGCGCCGGCCGCGCCGGCGCGATCAGCCGCAGCGCCTTCAGCTTGCGATCGAAGATGTACCAGTTGCCGGGCTCGACGTCGCTGCTGGCGCGCACCAGCAGCACCTGCTCGTCGGCGCTCGCGCTGATGAACTCGATCAGCGGCATGTCCGGCAGCGCGCGCTCGATCAAAGCGTGCATGGACTCGTAGCCGGGATCGAAGTACTTCACGTGGCGGCGGTCCGAGGCATAGGCGGCACCGATCACGCGGCCGCTGCGCCCGATGCGTACCACGTCCGCGATGTCGTAGCGCGGCGAGGCGAACACCAGCTCGCGTCTCATCGAACCATCCAGCGCGATGCGATACAGCGCGTCGCGCCCGTCGAGCTCCTCCAGCACGTAGGCGGCGTCGAGCTGCCCGTCGACGGCCAGCGGTATCAGGCCGTGCCCGCCGCGCCCGCGGCTGCCATCGGAGACGTACTTGCCGAGCCGATGCCAGGCGCGGTCGTTGGCCTGCCGATAGAAATACTCGTCCACGCCGCGCATGTAGCCCAGGCCGCCGACGCGCGTCGTCGTCATGATGCGGATGTTGCCCATGCCGTCCGAGATGTAGCCGACCACGTCTTCACCGGGACGCTCGATGGTCGCGGCCTTGCCGGTGCGCGTGTCGATGCGGTCCACGCCCAGGCCCGCCACGGTGCGGGCAGTGAGACGCGCCACCGACTTCTCGGGCAGGTAGGTGCGTGACATCAGCACCACGCCGTCGCGGCCGTCCAGCCAGTCGACCACCTCGCCGTCCACCTGGCGTTTGCCGAGTTGCGAGAGCGTGTCGCGCTGGCCGAGGAACACCTGGTTCTTGCCGTCGGCATCCATGGCCACGGTGCGTACCAGCGGCATGATGACGCCCATCTCCCGCTGCACCCCGAACAGCGTGCACACGATGCGGTCGTTCGCCGACCAGTCGCATCCTGAGAACTGCACGTTGCGGCCGTTGGCGAACGCCACCGTGGTCGAGTTCCAGCTCGTCAGGTCGACCAGCACGGCGATGGCGCGATGGTCGCTGTCCGCGCCGACATAGATGAGTTTCTTGCCGTCGGCCGAGAGCGAGGCCGATTCCACGGCCTCGAGTGCGCCGAAGGCATCCGCGTCATCCGCAATCGATTCCGCGGCGATGGCCGGCATGCCGGCGCCGAACAAACCCGCCATCAAGACGAGAGTGCATGGCCTCATGGCGGCAAAGTCTGCCCCAGATCGAGGCGGCATTGAAGCGGGAACGCGACGATCCGAGGCCTGGAATGCCCGTAGGACGAAGGCGCTCGTCGATTTGCTGCAACGGTCGGTCGAACCGGGGATGACGTCGGCCCGACTGAAGACCGCCACAGCAAATCGAACCAGCGCCCTCTACTCCTTCCAGCCTCCGCCCAGGGCCTGGTACAGCAGCACCAGGTTGGTGGCGCCGGCCAGCCGCGTGACGATCAGCCCGCGCTGCGCGTCGTACATGTCGCGCTGCGCGATCAGCGCGCCGAGAAAGCTTTCGACACCGCCGCGGTAGCGCATGTCGGCCAGCCGGTAGCTGTCCTCGGCGGCGTGGGTCAGCGCCTGCTGCGCGCCCAGCTGCTGCTCGTACGTGCTGCGCGCGATCAGGGCGTCGGCGACTTCGCGGAACGCGACCTGGATGGACTGCTCGTAGCGCGCGATCTCGACGCGCTTGCGGACGTTGGCGAGATCGAGCGCCGCGAGGTTCGCACCGCCGGAGAAGATCGGCAGCCGCACCTGCGGCACGAAGCTCCAGGTGGTATGCCCGGACTCGAACAGCGAGGAAAGCTCGTCGCTGGCGTTGCCATAGAAGCCCGTGAGCGTGATCTGCGGGAAGAACGCGGCACGTGCCGCGCCGATGTTGGCATTGGCGGCCAGCAGCGCGTGCTCGGCGGCGCGCACGTCGGGCCGGCGCGTCAGCAGCTCCGCGGGCAATCCGGCGGGCAGCGGCCTGGAGAACGTCTGCGCCGCCAGGTCGCGTGCGCCACTGCCGGTTTCCGGCGGCAGCGCCTCGCCGACCAGCAGCGCCAGCGCGTTGCGATCCTGTGCGACGCGGCGCGTCTGCTGCGCGATGTCGACCTCCGCCTGGCGCCAGGCGGTCTCGGAGCGACGCAGGTCGATCTCGCTCGAAACGCCCTGGTCGAAACGCAATTGCGTCAGGTCGAAGGACTGCTTCTGGCTGTCGCGCGTATTCTCGGCGAGCTGCAGCAGCTGGCGGTCCGCGATCAGCGTGAGCCAGGCATTGGCCACTTCGGATACCAGCAGCAGCTGGGCGGCCGTGCGGTTCTCCTGCAGTGCGAAGAACGCCTCGAGCGCCGAGCGACGCAGGCTGCGCACGCGGCCGAACAGGTCCAGCTCGAAGGCCGGCGTGGAGAGCCCCGCCGTGTACGTGCGCGTGAGCTGCTCCTGTCCGGATGGCGAGACCGAGGGCGGCAGGCGCTGGTTGTTGGCCGTGGCGGCCGCGTCGACCGGTGGCACGAGATCGGCGCGCCGGATGCGGTATTGCGCGCGCGCCGCCTCGACGTTCAGCGTCGCGATCCGCAGGTCGCGGTTGTTGCGCAGCGCGCGGCCGATCAGGTCCTGCAGCTCCGGGTCGGTGAAGAATTCCTTCCAGCCGATGTCGGCGGCCGGAAGGGCGGAATCCGCGGGCGCTGGCTCGCCCTCCCACGCGGCCGGCACCGGCGCCTCCGGCCGGTGGTAGCGCGGCGCCAGCGTGCACGCGCCGAGCAGGCTGGTCAGCGCGGCCGAAGTGGCCAGCAGTCGCAGGACTCTCATCGGCTTCACGTGGTGCTCGCGTACGGCTCGTCGGCCGTGGGCTCGTCGATCTTCATCGTGACCGGCTTCACCTTGAAATAGCGCAACACCACGACGAAGAACACCGGCACGAAGAACACCGCCAGGAAGGTCG
>DASTHJ010000404.1:0-6187 GCA_035718265.1 Steroidobacteraceae bacterium
CGATCCCACCGACGTCGAGCTCATGATGTTCGCGCAGGCGAACTCCGAGCACTGCCGCCACAAGATCTTCAACGCCGACTGGATCATCGACGGCCAGAGGCAGCCGAAGTCGCTGTTCGCGCACATCCGCAACACGCACGCCAAGAATCCGCACGGCGTGCTCAGCGCCTACCGCGACAACGCGGCGGTGATCGAGGGACCGCTGGGCAAGCGCTATTTCCCGAACCCGGAGAGCGGCATCTACGGCGCGGTCGACGAGCCCATCGACATCCTCATGAAGGTGGAGACGCACAACCACCCCACGGCCATCTCCCCCTTCCCGGGCGCGGCCACGGGCTCGGGTGGCGAGATTCGCGACGAGGGCGCGACGGGCCGCGGCGCGAAACCCAAGGCGGGCCTCACCGGCTTCTCGGTGTCGCACCTGCGGATCCCCGGGTTCGAGCAGCCCTGGGAACGCACCCTCGGCAAGCCGGAGCGCATCGTCTCCGCGCTCGACATCATGATCGACGGGCCCATCGGCGGCGCGGCGTTCAACAACGAGTTCGGACGGCCGAACATCTGTGGTTATTTCCGCAGCTTCGAGCAGGCCGCGGCCGGCGATCCCGGGAACCGCACCCGCGGTTATCACAAGCCCATCATGATCGCGGGCGGCCTGGGCAACGTGCGTCGCAACCACGTCGAGAAGAGCGAGATCCCCGTGGGCGCGAAGATCGTCGTGCTCGGTGGGCCCGCCATGCTCATCGGCCTCGGTGGCGGCGCGGCGTCTTCGATGGGCAGCGGCGCTTCCAGCGCCGACCTCGACTTCGCCTCCGTGCAGCGTGGCAACCCGGAGATCCAGCGCCGCGCGCAGGAGGTCATCGACCGTTGCAGCGCGCGCTGGAACGAGAATCCCATATTGCTGATCCACGACGTGGGCGCGGGCGGGCTGTCCAACGCCGTGCCCGAGGCCGTGGCGCACACGCCGGGCCGCGGCGCGGTGATCGACCTGCACGCCATCCCCAACGACGAACCCGCGATGTCGCCCATGGAACTGTGGTGCAACGAGTCGCAGGAGCGCTACGTGCTGTGCGTGGACGCCGGGCGCCTCGACGTGTTCGCGGACATCTGCCGGCGCGAGCGCTGTCCGTTCGCGGTGATCGGCGAGATCGACGACACCGGCGTGCTGGTGCTCGAGGACCGCAAGAACGGCACGCGCCCGGTCGACCTGCCGCTCGAAGTGCTGCTGGGCAAGGCGCCGAAGATGCTGCGCGAGGTGCAGAGCGTGGTGCCGCCGCAGCAGCCGCTGTCGCTCGCCGGCATCGACCTGCGCGATGCCGCGTACCGGCTGCTGCGCTTCCCGGCCGTGGCCGACAAGACATTCCTGATCTCGATCGGCGATCGCAGCGTCGGCGGCATGATCAGCCGCGACCAGATGGTGGGGCCGTGGCAGGTGCCGGTGGCCGATGTCGCGGTCACGGTGTCCGACTACTTCGGCCACACGGGCGAAGCCATGGCCATGGGCGAGCGCACGCCCGTGGCCGTGCTCGACGCGCCGGCTTCGGGCCGGCTGGCGGTGGCCGAGGCGCTGACCAACATCCTCGCGGCGGATATCGGCCCGCTCTCGAACGTGCGGCTCTCGGCCAACTGGATGGCCGCATGCGGCGAGCCCGGAGAGGACGCCGCGCTGTATGCCACGGTGCGCGCCGTGGGCGACGAGCTGTGCCCGGCGCTGGGCATCGCCATCCCGGTGGGCAAGGACTCGCTGTCCATGAAGACGGTGTGGAACGACGGGGCAACGAGGAAATCCGTGGTCGCGCCCGTGTCGCTCATCGTGTCGGCATTCGCGCCGGTGGGCGACGTGCGCAAGACGTGGACGCCGCAGGTGCGCACCGATCTCGGCGCCAGCACGCTGCTGCTGATCGACCTCGGCGCCGGCGCCAACCGGCTCGGCGGATCGTGCCTCGCGCAGGTGCACGGCGCGCTCGGCGCCACGCCGCCGGACCTGGCCGATCCCGAACTACTCACCGGGCTGGCCGCAGCGCTCGCCGAGCTGCGCGCGCAGGACCTGGTGCTCGCCTATCACGACCGTTCCGACGGCGGCGTGTTCGCCACGCTGGCCGAGATGGCGTTCGCCGGGCATTGCGGCCTGGACGTCAAACTACCCGCCGGTGCGAACGGCGCCGCGGGCGCGCTGTTCAGCGAAGAGCTCGGCGTGGTGCTGCAGGTGAAGAGCGCGCAGCTCGAGGCCGTCAGGGCCGTGCTCGCGCGCCACGGGCTCGGCGAGCTCACGCACGCGCTGGGCGCGCCCACGCGCGAGATGCGCGTGCGCATCGCGGCCGCTGACGGGCGCATCGACGAGACCTGGGAAGACCTGCGCCGCGCCTGGTCCGAGACCTCGTTCCGCATGCGCGAGCTGCGCGACGAACCCGCGTGCGCGCGCGAGGAATTCGCGGCGGCCTGTGACACCGGCGCCGCGGGACTCAACGTGGCGCTGACCTTCGATCCGGACCAGGACGTGTCCGCGCCGTTCCTGCAGCTGGCGCGCCCGAAGGTGGCCATCCTGCGCGAGCAGGGCGTCAACAGCCAGGTGGAGATGGCCGCGGTCATGGAGCGAGTGGGCTTCGAGTCGCACGACGTGCACATGAGCGACGTGCTCGCGGGACGCGTGTCGCTGCGCGATTTCACGGGCCTCGTGGCCTGCGGCGGATTCTCCTACGGCGACGTGCTCGGCGCGGGCGAGGGCTGGGCCAAGTCCATCCTGTACCACCCGAACACGCGCGAGGAGTTCCAGCACTTCTTCGAGCGCGCCGACACGTTCTCGCTGGGCGTGTGCAACGGCTGCCAGATGTTCGCGGCGCTCAAGGAGATCGTGCCCGGCGCGGCGAGCTGGCCGCGCTTCGTGCGCAACCGCGGCGAGCAGTTCGAGGGGCGTTTCTCGCTGCTGGAGCTCGCGAAGTCGCCGTCCATCTTCTTCGACGGCATGGATGGTTCGCTGCTGCCGATTGCCGTGGCCCACGGCGAAGGCCGCGCGGAGTTCGCCAACGATGCCGATGCGCGGAAATTCTCCGACAGCGGGCTGGTGAGCGCGCGCTACGTCGAGGGCAGCCGCAAGATCGCCACTGCCTACCCGGCGAATCCCAACGGCTCGCCGTTCGGCATCGCGGCGATCACCAATGCCGACGGGCGCGTGACGGTCACGATGCCGCACCCCGAGCGTTCGTTCCGCTACGTGCAGAATTCGTGGCGTCCGGATGGAGCCGGGGAGTACTCGGGCTGGTTCCGGATGTTCGGCAACGCCCGCAAGTGGGTGGGGTAGTTCGGCCAGCCCGAGCTGGGGCTACTCGATGGCTTTGATCGCTTCGAGCGCCTGCGAGTATTCCGCGACGTCCCCTTCTTCGGACGCGACGCTCACGGAGAAGATCACGAAGCGGTGGGAAATCAGGAACGTGGTCACGTTCGCAAAGGTCCTGTCCTTGAGGACGGCGAACGGCCTTTCGCCGTCGCGCGCCTCATCGCGGAACTCCCCATGGCCGTTCTGGCAGGCGCGCAGGCCGCGCGCGCTGATTCAGGCCTGCCGGCCTTCTTCCATCCGCAGGCGTGCGGTGGCTTCCTCGACGAAGAACTTGCGCACCTTCATGGCGTGCTGCAATCGTCCCTTGCGCACGTAGGCCTGGTAGAGGAAATCCTTCATTACCTCGAGCAGCACCGCGGCCTGGTAGGTGTTGATGACCGGCAGGTCGAGCAGCGGCTCGGCGTTGCCCGCGAAGATGATGCGCATCACCACGGCGAAGGTGTCCTCGTCGATTTCCGCCATCTCGCGCACGTCGGCGATGGCATCGAACAGCCGCAGCTTGGTGGAGTTGCCGAGATCGGCGAACGTCACGGCGGCACTGCGCCGGCACATCGCGGCGAACGCCTGGTACTGGTTGTGCGAGTAGCAGACCAGCGCCTCGCGGAAGAAGGTCTCGACGTCCTCGGGAACGTAGTTGAACGCGAACTTCTCGACCGGGCGCTCCACGTCGAAAGCCTGCGGCGAGAGCTCCACGCGGTTGTTGGCGAACGCGCGCGTCGCGTAGCGCAGGAACACAGGTGTATTGCAGGCATGGCAGCGCAACACCACGCCGATGGAGCGCGGCTTCTGCAGCAGCAGCTCGTCGAAGGTCGGTACCGCCTGTGGACTCATGCGCGAGAACGCCAGGCAGCGCGGACAGTTCCGCGCGGTTTCGCGTTCGTCGCCGAAATACATCGTGCCGGTCGAATCGATCAACACGTTGGTCGCCGCCATTTTTCTGGCCCCTTTCTAACTACCTCGTCAGCGGCTTGTACTTGATCCTGTGGGGTTGGGTGGCTTCTTCGCCTTTGCGCCGCTTCAGGTCTTCCATGTAATCCTGGAAGTTTCCCTCGAACCATACCACCTCGGAATTCCCTTCGAAGGCCAGAATGTGAGTTGCTATACGGTCCAGGAACCAGCGGTCGTGTGATATGACAACTGCGCAGCCCGGAAAGGCCAGCAGGGCCTCCTCCAGGGCGCGCAGGGTCTCGACATCCAGGTCGTTGGTGGGCTCGTCGAGCATCAGCACGTTGCCGCCGGACTTGAGCACCTTGGCGAGGTGCACGCGGTTGCGCTCGCCGCCCGACAGCTCGCCGATCACCTGCTGCTGCTGCGTGCCCTTGAAATTGAAGCGGCCGACGTAGCCGCGCGAGGGCGTCTCGTAGTTGCCGACCTTGATCATGTCGAGGCCGCCGGAGATCTCCTGCCAGACGGTGTTCTTGTCGTTGAGCGACTGGCGCGACTGGTCGACATAAGCCAGTTTCACCGACGGCCCGAGCCGCAGCTCGCCCGCGTCCGGCTTCTCGAGGCCGGCCATGATGCGGAACAGCGTGGTCTTGCCGGCGCCGTTCGGTCCGATGATGCCGACGATGCCGCCCTTGGGCAGGTTGAAGTTCAGGTTGTCGAACAGCAGGCGGTCGCCATAGGCCTTGCGCAGGCCCGCGGCCTCGATGACCACGTCGCCGAGCCGTTCGCCGGGCGGGATGTAGATCTCGTTGGTCTCGTTGCGTTCCTGGAATTCGCGCGAGGCCAGTTCCTCGTAGCGCGCCAGGCGCGCCTTGCTCTTGGCCTGGCGCGCCTTGGGGTTCTGCCGCACCCATTCCAGTTCCTTGGCCAGCATCTTGCGCAGGCCGGCCTGCTCCTTCTCTTCCTGCGCGAGGCGCGCTTCCTTCTGCTCGAGCCAGGTGGAGTAGTTGCCCTTCCACGGGATGCCGTGGCCGCGGTCGAGCTCGAGGATCCACTCGGCCACGTTGTCGAGGAAGTAGCGGTCGTGCGTGACGGCGACGACGGTCGACGGATACTGCTCGAGGTATTTCTCGAGCCACGCGATGGACTCGGCGTCCAGGTGGTTGGTGGGCTCGTCGAGCAGCAGCATGTCGGGCGAGGACAGCAGCAGGCGGCACAGCGCCACACGACGCTTCTCGCCGCCGGAGAGCTTGTCGATGCGCGCATCCCACGGTGGCAGGCGCAGGGCGTCCGCCGCGATCTCCAGCTTGCGCTCGAGCTCCCAGCCGCCGGCCGCGTCGATGGCGTCCTGTAGTTTGGCCTGTTCCTCGAGCAGCTTGTCCATCTCGTCGGGATCGAGCTCGGGGTCGGCGAACTTCTCCGAGATCTCGTTGAAGCGCGCGACCTGCGCGAACGCGCCGCCGAGGCCTTCCATGACCACCTCGCGCACGGTCTTTTCAGGGTCGAGCTCCGGCTCCTGCGGCAGGTATCCGACCTTGATGCCGGGCTGCGGGCGCGCTTCGCCGTCGTAGTTCTTGTCGATGCCGCCCATGATCTTGAGCAGCGAGGATTTGCCGGAGCCGTTCAGGCCGAGCACGCCGATCTTGGCGCCGGGGAAGAACGAGAGACTGATGTCGCGCAGGATGACGCGCTTGGGTGGCACGACCTTGCCAACCCGGTTCATCGTGTAGATGTATTGGGCCATTGTCCGAGGTTTGTCGCAGGGGAACGGGCGCGAATTCTACCTCCGGCGGTGGGTGCGCTGTGCTACGTTTGCTGCGCCAAAAAAACCGGCGTGTCGGGGAGCACGAACTCTGTCCACAGCAGCCTCATCGGTCCTGGTGGTGGCGGGCGAGCGCCTGGCGCGCTATGGCTTTCCGGACGGCCATCCGTTCGGGCCGGATCGCCACGCGGCCTTCATCGCGGAGTTCT
>DASTHJ010000405.1:0-2131 GCA_035718265.1 Steroidobacteraceae bacterium
GATGCGCGACAAGTCCGGCCCGGCCTCGCCGCCATTGCCGTCGACCTTGTGGCAGCGCGCGCAGGGCAGGACCTCGTTGCCGTAGAACTCGCGCGCACCCCGCGCGGCGTCACCACCCTGCAGCGCAGATGCATAGCCGGCAAGCGGATTCCTGCCGTCGTTCCAGGCGGCCTGCTGCTTCTCCCAACGCGTCTTCACCGCCGGTACCTCGCTCTTCGCGACCGCATCCAGCAACTCCACCTGCGCGCCCGGGCTCACCTTGCCCGCCGCCAGGCGATCGAGCGCGCCGATCAGCAGCGGCGCGGCCTGCGCGGGCTGCAGCTGACCCATGGCCTCGAACGCCGCGCGCTGCTCGGCCTCCGAGCCGTTGCTCGCGAAGCGCTTGATGACCGGCAAGGCGCGGTCCGGGGCGCGATGCGCCAGGATCTGCAGCGCCGCGAGCCGCAGCGCCGGCACTTTCGATTTCTCGGCGGACGCGACTGCCTTCAGCACGTCGTCCCCACCGAAGCCGTCGAGCACCTTCAGCGCGTTGCCGCGCACCGCCTCGGCGGCCTGCTCGTCGCCGACCAGCGCCACGAGCGCGGGCGAGGCCGAGCGCAGCTCGAGCGACGCCACGGCATCCAGCGCCGCGAGCTGCACCGGCTGGGGAATGCCATTCGCCAGCAGCTTCGCGACCTGTGCTTGCAGCGCGGCCACGGCATCGTCCGCCGGGCGCGCGGCCATGGGACGGAAAATGCCGACCACGCGATCGCGTGCCGGTGTCTTGCCCCACAAGCCGAGCTGCTTCAACGCTTCGGCGCGCATCTCGGGCGTGGCCCGGTCGTTCAGCGCGTAGTTGGCCAGTACTCGCGCGCGCGGCGCACCGCCGGCGCGGAAGTTGGCATTCAGCGCGCGCACCACCAACGCCTCGTCCGCCGGTGGAGCGCTGGCGAGCTTGCCCGCGAGCGCCGGAAGCGCGGGCTCGATCGGCGCATCGTTGATGGCCTCGGCCGCCTCGCGCACGATGTAGGCATCGCTGTCGGCGAGGAACGTGGCAATCGCCGGATCCTGCGAATATCGATAGGCGAGCAGCACACCGAGTCGCACTGCCGCGGACGGGTCCTTCGCGGCCTTGGCCAGTGCGGCATCCGCGCCGAGCTTCGACAGCGCATGGGCCGCGACGAAGCGCAGGTAGGCATCCTGGTCATTGTTCGCGCGCAGCAGCGCGATCAATGGTTCGGCCGAGGCCGGGTCGCCGATCTTGCCGAGACTCTGCGCGGCGAAGAACCGCACGCGCGGCTCGGCATCGGTGAGCAGCTTCTCGAGCGCCGGCCGCGTCTTGACGGCGTGCATGTCGCCGAGACCCTTCGCCGCCTGGGCGCGCACTTCCGGGTCGCCGTCGCCGAGCAGGTTGCTCAACGTCGAGAACGCCGCGAGCACCTTGCGGTCGGGCTTGCTGTCGTGCGCCGCCGTGCGGCCAATCTGCGTCAGTCCCCACACCGCGTGCAACCGCGCCAGCGGCGCCGCGGACTTGTCGTTCGCGACCTTGCTGAAATCCGCGACGCTGCTGCTGCCGCGGGCCGCAAGCTCGAGCTGCGCCTCGAGGCGCGCGCGCCGATCCGGGTGCGCGAGCAGCGCCACCAGCTCCTTGTTGCTGCGCTGGCTGAAGCCTTCCGCAAGTAGTTTGGCGAGGTCGGCGCTGACCTTGGCCTGAGCCGGATCCGGCTTCACGGGCGTGATGCCGTAGATGCGGCCCTTGTTGGACTTCGGCCAACCGTCCACCCAGTCGGCGAGATACAGCACGCCGTCCGGGCCGAAGGTCACGTCGGTGGGCAGCACGCCGCCCATGAACTGCTGGCTGCTGGTCGGCGTGAACGTCGCGCCCTGCGGCTTGATCGTGTAGGTCTGGATGCCGCTGCGCGCGATGCTGCCTTTGAAATGCGTGATGAAGAAGTGGCCGGCGTACTCGGGCGTCAGGCCCGTGCCGGGGTAGTAGGTGAGACCGGACGGACCGTCCTCGATGTTGCAGACCGGCGGCAACAGATAGGCCGGGCGCCCCGCGAACTGCGGCTTCCACAGGTTCTCGCGCATCCACGGGCCGCCGTGGCCGAGCGGCGCGTGCTGGTAGCCGATGCGCCAGCCGCTGTCGCCG
>DASTHJ010000406.1:0-3091 GCA_035718265.1 Steroidobacteraceae bacterium
CGCGCGCCCGAAGCCGAAGCGCGCCGCTGCCCCGCCCGCCACCGGCGTTGCCGACGTGCTCGACGAAATCATGGTCACGGCCGAGAAGCGCGACCAGGCATTGCAGCGCAGTGCGCTGGCCGTCACGGCGCTGCAGTCGCAGTCGCTGGAGCGCCAGCAGGTCACGGACCTCAAGAGCGTGACCACGCTGATCCCGAATCTGCAGATCGGCTACAGCTCCACGCAGGCCGCGTTCGACCTGGCGATGCGCGGCATCGTCTCGACCAATCGCACCGAGCTGGGCGATGCCGCCGTGGCCTTCCACGTCGACGGCTTCTATTCGCCACGTCCGCAGGGCGCGACGCTGGTGATCTACGACCTGGATCGCGTCGAGGCGCTGCGCGGACCGCAGGGCACGCTGTTCGGGCGCAATGCCAACGCCGGTGTCATCAACGTCATCAGCGCCAAGCCCGAGTTCGATTCGACGTTCGGCGCGCTGGACCTGACGCTCGGCAACTACGACCTCGCGCGCCTCAAGGGACACGTGAACGTGCCGCTCGGCGAGACGCTCGCGTTGCGCGGTGCAGCCTTCGTCGAGAAGCGCGACGGCTACATCGCCTTCCTCCCGGGATCCGACGCGACGGCCTCGACGCCGCGCTACGACGACAGCGACAAGCTGGCATTCCGCCTGTCGAGCCTCTGGGAGCCGAACGAGAACTGGTCGGTGTTCGCCTCGGCGGAGCGCTTCGAAGACCGCGGCGCAGGCACCATCCCCGTGAGCCTGCATCCGGCGCCCGGTCATTCGCTGCGCACGGCCTTGATCACCTCGCCGGGGCGGCTCGACATGAAGAACGACACCGTGCACGTGCGCACGGATTACAGCGGCCGGGATCTCGAGCTCAGCTACCTGCTGGGTTACGCGCGCATGACGCGCCGGAACGTCAGCGACCAGGACGTGGGACTGGCGCTGGATCCGGAACTGCGCGCATTGCCGGACCCGCCGCTGCCGCCGAGCTACGACGAGGAACGGCGCACGGATTCGGCCGAGTTCGTCTCCATGCAGCACGAGCTGCAGCTGAAGCCGCTCTCCCCCGGACAACTCGACTGGATCGCCGGCCTGTTCTTCTACGAGGAGCACAACCGCATCCGCTTCGATGTCGACGTCAGCGACGATCGTGGCGCGCTGCCCGGGGTGCCGGATGACGGCGACGTGCGCTACGCGCAGGCCTTCATCCAGCCGGACCGGGAGCTGTCCTCGTGGGCCGGATTCGGTCAGCTCACCTGGCATCTCGCCGATCGCGCGCGGGCGACCGTCGGGGCGCGCTACACCGAAGACACCAAGCAGGATCGGCGCGGGATCAACATCGTCTGCCCCGCGCCGAATGCCACGATCGGCAGCGGCGGCTTCACGCTCGACGGCATCGACACCGACGACATCCCGTTCGCGCCGGATCCGGACTCGCCGCTCGCCGTACCCGGCACCTGCCGGATCACCGCACACAACGACGCGCACCAGGACTGGTCGAAAGTCACTTACATGGCGCGCTTCGAGTACGACCTGGCCGACGACGTGCTCGCATACCTGATGACCAACACGGGTTTCAAGTCGGGCGTCATCCAGGACGGCGGCTCCCATGCCGATCCCGAGCAGGTGGTGAACTACGAGCTCGGGCTCAAGGCCACGTTGCTGGATGGCGCGATGTCGCTGAACACGGTGGGGTTCTTCGCCAATTATTCCGACATCCTGCGCGCGCGCATCGAGTGGGACTCGCAGGGCGTGCACCAGCTCGTGACGCGCAACGCCACGCGCGCGCACATCTATGGCATCGAGTCCGAGCTGCTGTGGAGACCGGCGCCGCATGACATCGTGCAGGGTGTATTCACCTGGTTGAGCGCCAGGTACCGCGACTACCCTACCGTCGACTCGCAGTACTACGTGGTCGCCGATCCGCAGACGCCGGTCGTGAATCTGCGCGGCAACAGGCTGCCCTTTGCGCCGGAGTTCACGGCCGCGCTGGTGTACGAGCACAGTTTTCCGCTGTCCCGCGGAGCACGGCTGGTGCTGCGGCTGCAGACCCGCTACCAGAGCGAGATGTACCTGACCGATTTCAATCGTCCCTCCGATGAGCAGGACGCATACACGCGCACCGACCTGAGCCTGCGCTACGAGTCCGCGGGCGACTGGATGATGGAAGCCTTCGTGCTGAATCTCGAAGACGAGGCCGTGAAGAATAACGTCGACCTGCGCGGCAACCAGCCGGGTGCAAACGGGGTGCCGGGCTTTCCCGGCGTGGCACGCGCCTTCCTGGATGCGCCGCGAACCTATGGCGTGCGAGCCAGCGTCAGGTTCGACTAGCGGGCCGGCTCACGCGGCCAGCGACAGCGAACAGACCAGACCTTCGTTGAATACGAAGGCCAGCGATTGCACCAGCGAGCCTTCGTCGAGCGGCGCCGATGACATGGCCTCGCCCAGCGACGCGCCACGATGCAGCGCGGAGAGGAACGCGAACAGCGGCGATTCCAGGCGACGAATCTCGGGAAATTGATGTCGTACGCGTGTCATCCCGGCCTCGGGGCCCAGGGATTGATCCACCGGCGGCGCATTGTCGACCTGGTTGTTCTCCCAGACCGTGAACACCGGACACGAAAAGGAATGCAGCCGCAGCGTGGGCTGGAGGTGAAACTCCAGTCGCTCGAGTTCATGCGGCGCGAACCGGGTCAGCGTATCGGCCGCCACCGCCGGCGATTCGACGGCCACCATGCATTCGGCACGCGCCCATTCGAGTCGCGCCAGTTCGGCGAGCCAGGCGTAGTCGCCGTCGCGCAGGTGGTCCTCGAGGAACGCCGCGAAGTGACGGCCCACCCAGTGCAGGTCGCCGCTGCGGGACGGGAAGCGCTCGCGGTAGTGCGCGGCGAGCTGCCGGAAATAATCGTCGCCGACCCGGCGCCGCACGACCGGATAGGTGCGCTCCAGCGCCACCCGGAACCCGATGCTGGCGTTGTTGCGATAGATCGCCAGGTTCGCCGGCGGCACCACGGCGCAGGCGACCGACGGATCGCGCAGCGCCGCGGCGAACGAACGCTGCATGTCACGCAGCGAGGCCACGGCGCT
>DASTHJ010000407.1:0-3599 GCA_035718265.1 Steroidobacteraceae bacterium
CTGGCCAGCCTCGTGCCGCGCATCGGCGCGGCCTTCGTGCAGGCCTGCCACACCTGCCTCGCCTGCCGGGGCCGCGTCATCGTCACCGGCATGGGCAAGTCGGGCCACGTCGCCGGCAAGATCGCCGCGACGCTCGCCTCCACCGGCACCCCCTCCTTTTTCATGCACGCCGCCGAGGCCAGCCATGGCGACATCGGCATGATCACGCGCGACGATGTGCTGCTCGCCATCTCCAATTCCGGCGAGACCGCCGAGCTGCTGCTGCTGATTCCGCACGTCTCGCGGCTCGGCGTGCCGCTGATCGCGATCACCGGCCAGGCAAAGTCCAACCTGGCGCGCGCCGCCACCGTGCACCTCGACGTGAGCGTGACCGAAGAGGCCTGCCCGCTGAACCTCGCACCCACGGCCAGCACCACCGCGACGCTGGCGCTGGGCGATGCGCTCGCCGTGGCGCTGCTCGAGGCGCGCGGCTTCACGCCGCAGGACTTCGCGCGCTCGCACCCGGGCGGCACGCTCGGCCGCAAGCTGCTGCTGCACGTCTCCGACGTGATGCGCACCGGCGACGCGTTGCCCATCGTGAGCCCCGACGCACGGCTCGCCGAGGGGCTGATGGTCATCTCGAAGAAGGGGCTCGGCATGTGCGTCATCGTCGAGGACGGACGCGTGCGCGGCGTGTTCACCGACGGCGACCTGCGCCGTGCGCTCGACGCGCAGGCCGACGTGCATCGCACGACCATGCGCGAGGTGATGACATCCCCCGGCAAGTCCGTGCAGGCGGGCGAGCTCGCGGCCGAAGCCGCGCATCTCATGGAGAAGCACAAGATCACGGCGCTGCCGGTGGTCGACGCCGCCGGCACGCTGATCGGCGCGCTGAACGTCCACGACCTGCTGCGCGCCGGGGTGTTGTGAGCGAGCTCGCCACCTTCCTGCCGGCACTGCGGCGCGTGCGGCTGCTGGTGCTGGACGTCGACGGCGTGCTGACCGACGGCCGGCTGCATTACGGCGCGCGGGGCGAGGCGCTCAAGGTGTTCCACGTGCGCGATGGTCTCGGCATCAAGGACGTGGCGGCGGCCGGCATCACCGTGGCCATCATCTCCGGGCGCAAGTCGGCGGCGGTCGCGCGGCGCGCGCGCGAGCTCGGCATCCGCCACGTGACGCAGGGCGCCTCCGACAAGCTCGTGGCGCTGAATCGACTCGCAAGATCACGTTCCGTGACGCTCGAGCAATGCGCCTGTGTCGGCGACGACACGCCGGACGTGCCCATCCTGCAGGCGGCGGGCGTGGCCATCGCGGTCGCCGACGCGCACCCGGATGCGCGCGCGGCCGCGGATCTGGTGACCTCGCGGGCCGGTGGCCAGGGCGCGGTGCGCGAAGTCTGCGACTGGCTGCTCACCGCGCACGGCGTGGCCCGCTCGCACCTCGCCGGGCGACGCCCATGAAATCCTGGTCGCGCCTGCTCGGCTATCTCGTGGTGATCGCGGTGGTGGGTGGCGCCTATTTCCTCGGCGTCCTCGGGCGCGCCGGCGGAGGCGCCGACACCGGCGCGTCGCTGCCGCCGGACCCCGGATACATGGCACGTGACGCGGAGGTCATCGAAACCGGATACGACGGCCGCGAACGCTACCGGCTGAACGCCCGCGTGATCCGCCAGCAGAGCGAGGGCGGCAGCATCGATCTCGAACAGCTGGAAATGGATTACCACCCGGGCGCGCAGGCGCCGGTTCCCGGCGACCGGCCTGCGAACGCCGCCGCCAACGAAACCTGGCACCTGAAATCCGACCGCGGGGAGGTCCGCGCCGACGGCGACGACGTGCAGCTGGCGGGCAATGTCGTCGTGACCGGCCAGGCGCCCGGCGGCGCCCCGCTGACCCTGACCACGACGAGCATGCGCATCAACACGCCGACCGAGTTCATCGAGACCGACGCACCGGTCACGGTCCAGTGGTCCGGGCACCAGCTCGAAGCGCGCGGCATGCAGGCCGATTTGAAGGCCGGCACGCTGCGTCTAGAATCCGACGTGCATGGCGAATTCTCCCCCCGCTAACCGATTGGCGCGTCTCGCGGCCGCCTGTTGCGCCGGATTGTTAGGCGTGGCCGCCGCGGCGCAGTCGCCGCACTCCACCGAGAAGATCGTGCTGGATGCCGTGCCGGTCGAGGTGAACTATCGCGACAACACCGCCGTGTTCCGCGACGTGGTGATCACCCAGGGCGACACGCGCATCGAGGCCGCCGAGGCGCACGTCAAGGGCGGACTCGACTTCGAGAACGGCGTGTGGACCGTCTCCGGCAACGTGCGCATCCAGGCCGAGGGCGGCAAGCTGCACGCCGACAAGGCAGTGGTCTCGTTCCGCGACAACGTGATCTCGCGCGCCACGATCACCGGCTCGCCGGCGGAATTCGAGCAGCTGCGCAGGGACGGCACCACCTCGCGCGGCCGCGCGCCGACCATCGATTACCAGACCGCCAGCGGCACGGTGAGCTTCCGCGACAACGCCTGGCTGTCGCCCGACGGCTGCAACGAGATCACCGCCCGGCAGCTGGTCTACAACATCAAGGAGCAGCGCGTGGAGGGGCAGCCGCCGGGCATGCCCGCCGCGGTACCCGATGGCACCGGCCGCGTGCGCATCGTGATCCAGCCGAACTCCCAGTCCGGCGAGCCCTGCGCGCCGCCCGGAAAGAAACCATGAGCGTGCTGCGGGCCACCCACCTCGCCAAATCCTACAAGCGCCGGCAAGTCATCTCCGATCTCTCCATCGAGGTGGAGAGCGGCCAGATCGTCGGCTTGTTAGGGCCGAACGGCGCCGGCAAGACCACCGCGTTCTACATGATCGTCGGGCTGGTGCCGCCGGATGCCGGCACCGTGACCATCGACGATCGCGACATCACGCACCTGGCCATGCATCAACGCGCCTTGGCCGGCATCGGCTACCTGCCGCAGGAAGCCTCGGTGTTCCGCAGGCTGAGCGTCGAGGACAACGTGCTCGCCATCCTCGAAACCCGCGACAACCTGGACGAGACCACGCGCCAGGAGCGGCTCGAGCAGATCCTGGGCGAGCTGCGCATCGCGCACGTGCGCAAGAGTCCGGGCATGGCGTTGTCGGGCGGCGAACGGCGGCGCGTCGAGATCGCGCGTGCGCTCGCCGCCGAGCCACGCTTCGTGCTGCTCGATGAACCGTTCGCCGGCGTCGATCCGCTGTCGGTGATCGACATCCAGCGCATCATGAACGAGCTCACCGCCAAGGGCATCGGCGTGCTCATCACCGACCATAACGTCAGAGAAACCCTAGGTGTCTGCGGCCGGGCCTACATAGTCTCCGGCGGAACGGTAATCGCGTCCGGAACCTCCGAAGAAATCCTTGCCAACCCCCAAGTCCGTGAGGTGTACTTGGGCCAGTCCTTCCGCATGTAGGGATTGGTAGTTCCTGCGGAAAAATTCTTCTACTTCAAAGTGTTGAGACACCCACGCCCGTGTCGATGATGAAGCCGTCATTGCAGCTGAAGCTGGGTCAGCAGCTCACCATGACCCCGCAGCTGCAGCAGGCCATCCGCCTCCTGCAAATGCCTGCACTGGAGTTGCAGGCGCACATCCGCGAACAGCT
>DASTHJ010000408.1:0-3647 GCA_035718265.1 Steroidobacteraceae bacterium
GGCAAGGTGGAAATCTTCGGCCGCGACCCGGCCGATAGCCGCGCTCGGGTAAGCTACTGAACCGATCGGCCGCGAGTGCGCTCAAAGGGGGAGCGCTCGCAGGGCACGATCCAACAAGAAGCCGATAGCGAAACAGCGGTCGAAACCGACCAAAGGCGGACTCCAATGATCTACGAGAGCATCCTCGACACCGTCGGTAACACCCCGGTCGTGAAGCTTCAGCGGATTCCGCCGAAGCACGTCACGGTCTACGTGAAGATCGAGGCTTTCAATCCGATGAGCTCGGTGAAGGACCGGCTCGCCCTCGCCATCATCGACGATGCCGAGCGGCGCGGCGCCATCAAGCCGGGTCAGACCGTGGTCGAGGCCACCTCGGGCAACACCGGCATCGCGCTCGCGATGGTGTGCGCCGCCAAGGGCTATCCGTTCGTGGCCACGATGGCCGAAACGTTCTCGGTGGAGCGCCGCAAGATCATGCGCGCGCTCGGCGCGAAGGTGATCCTCACGCCGGCGGCCGAGCGCGGCACGGGCATGGTGCGGCTCGCGGCCGCGCTCGCCGAGAAGCACGGCTGGTTCCTCGCCCGTCAATTCCAGAACCCGGCGAATCCGGCGTTCCACCGCCAGACCACCGGCCCCGAAATCCTGAAGGACTTTGCCGGCCGGCGGCTCGACTTCTGGGTCACCGGGTGGGGCACCGGCGGCACGCTCACCGGCGCCGGCGAGATGATCAAGCTCGCAAGGCCCGACGTGAAGATCATCGCCACCGAGCCGGCCGCCGCGTCGCTGCTCGGCGGCAAGGAATGGGCGCCGCACAAGATCCAGGGCTGGACGCCCGATTTCCTGCCCGACGTGCTGAATCCGAAGGTGTTCGATCAGCTGCTGCCCGTCACCGACGAGGAAGGCAAGCAAATGGCGCGGCGGCTCGCGCGCGAGGAAGGCATCTTCGTGGGCATCTCGGCCGGCGCCACGCTCGCCGCCACGCTCAAGGCGGCCGAGCGCGCCGAGCCCGGCTCGGTGCTGCTCGCGATGCTGCCCGACACGGGCGAGCGGTATCTCGGCACCTATCTCTTCGACGATCTCAACGCCGGCTCCGACGACGAATGGCTCGCGAGCCTCGACAAGCAGAGCTAGCCGCGGCACGCAGCGCCGCCGCGACTCCGACGGGCCGCGGCGCTCTTAGCGGCAGCTAGCAGGCCGTTGAAGAACGTGGTTTCAACGCGATCATGACTCGTTCGATCGTCACTTACTCGCTCGATTGCAGCGCCGGAGCCATCGATTTGCGCCGTTTCAGTGCCAATCGTCCATGGCCTCAGCGCTTCGCCCGAACGGCGAAGACGCTGCGACTACGCGGGGGCGGGCTGCGCAGACCGCAGCAACGTCGTCACCCGAATCAAGGTGTAGATTCCCACCGTCAGCGTCGTGACGAACTCGACCTTGCGCTTCCCGTAAACCTTCATCTTGCGCAACGGCCGCCCGTCCTTGCACCAGCCGAAGCACTCCTCGATACGTTTGCGCAGCCGCTGGCTCACGTGGTAGCCCGCATGGCGGGTCGTTCGAGCGTCGATCGCCGAGCTGCGCGCGCCACTGGTGTTCATCGCCACGTGCGGGGTTACGCCCTGCTTGCGGCAATTGGCGACAAACTGCTTCGTGTCATACGCTTTATCCCCCGCCAGCGTGCAGCGCTCGCGCGACGGATGACGGTTGATCATCGTCAGCGCAGCCTCCCGCTCGGCGTTTCCATTGGCCTCCGTCACCTCGACGTCGACGATCAGCCCTTCGCGGTGATCCATCAGCACATGGCCCATGTAGTTGAGCTTCGCGGTCTGCCCTTTGCCCTTGCAGAACAGCTTCGCCTCGGGATCCTTCGGCGCCTCGTGCGTTTCGTTGTTGCGCTTCTCGCCGTGCCAGTTCACCGTCGGATTGCGGCCGGGGCCCGGAGGATCGTCCTTCCCGTCGCGTCGGCGCATGCTTTTGACCGCCGCCCACGATTCGATCAACGTCCCGTCCACGCTGAAGTGCTCGTTCGAGAGCAGCCGCGCATCGCGCGCCTTGCGCACAATCCGGCGCAGGAGCTTGCGCGCGACCCTCGCCTCGATCAGCCGGTCGCGGTTCTTCGTAAAACTCGAGTGATCCCAGATCGGCTCATCGATCGACAGCCCCACGAACCAGCGGAACAACAAGTTGTAGTCCAGCTGCTCGCACAACAGCCGCTCGCTGCGGATCGAATACAGAATCTGCAGCGTCGAGGCGCGTACCAACCGTTCCGGCGGAATCGAAGGACGGCCTTCCTTCGCATACACCTTGTCGAAGTCGCGGCTCATCCCAGCCAGCGCTTCATCCAACAATGCCTTGATGCTTCGCAGCGGATGGCCGTTCGGCACTCTCGCCTCCAGCGACACGTAGCTGAACATGCCACCTTGCTGAATATCGTCCCCGCGCATCCCAGAGCTCTCGTTCGGTCCGTTCACCGAACTGTGCACGATGCGCAGGGTTTTTCAACGGCCTGCTAGTCGCCGTCCCCGAACCTCTTCACGATCGCGCCGTACGCGTCGATGCGCCGGTCGCGGAAAAACGGCCAGCCCGCGCGGCTCGTGTCGATCTCGGCGAGATCGATCTCCTCCACGAGCACCACCTCGCTGTCGGTGGGCGCGCGCACCACCACGCGGCCGTCGGGCGCCGCCACGAAGCTGCGCCCCCAGAACTCGATGCCGCCGCCCGTCTTGCTCGCGGGGTCGGGCTCGAAGCCCACGCGGTTCACGGCGATCACGAAGCAGCCGTTCGCGATCGCGTGGCCGCGCTGCACGGTCTCCCAGGCGCCGTGCTGGCGCTCGCCGAACTTGTCCTTCTCCTCGGGATGCCAGCCGATCGCGGTGGGATACACCAGGATCTCGGCGCCCTGCATCGCGGTGAGCCGCGCGGCCTCCGGATACCACTGGTCCCAGCAGACGAGCACGCCCACGTCGGCGGCCGCGGTGTGAAACACCTTGAAGCCCAGATCGCCCGGCGTGAAGTAAAACTTTTCGTAGTACCGCGGATCGTCGGGGATGTGCATCTTCCGGTACTTGCCGAGATAGCCGCCCTCGGCGTCGAGCACGGCCGCGGTGTTGTGGAACAGGCCGGCCGCCCGCTTCTCGAACAGGCTCGCGACCAGCGTGACCTTGAGCTCCTTGGCGAGCGCCGCGAGCGCGTCGGTGCTCGGCCCCGGCACGGCCTCGGCGAGCTGGAACAGCGCCGCGTCCTCCGTTTGGCAGAAGTAGCGCGAGCGGAACAGCTCGGGCAGCACCACGAGCCGGGCGCCGCCCTTGGCCGCCTCGCGCACGCCGTCGACCGCCCGCGCGAGGTTGCGCGCGGGATCGTCGGTCATCGCCATCTGCACGAGCCCGACTTTGAGCGGGCGTGCGGTCATCGCGGGCCTTCGCGCTCGATGTCGCGCGTATCGCAGTAGGTGGTCTGCGGGAAGCAGGCCATGTACTGGTCGAGGATCTCCATGCCCTGGGTGGGCCGCACCACGTTGGCCTGGATCTTCGCGCGCACGAGCTCGCTCATCCGGCGGTGCAGGTCGTTCGGGAAGTACTGCACCTGCGCGAGCATGTCCTGGACGGCCGTGCCGTGGATGATCTTCTCGATCCAGAAGTCCTCGGGCTCGT
>DASTHJ010000409.1:0-6694 GCA_035718265.1 Steroidobacteraceae bacterium
CGAATTCGCCGCGCTGGGCGTGCTCTCGGGCGTCCTGGCCGCGGCCGGCGCCTCGATCGCAGGCATCTACGTGGCACGGCGCGTCCTGCAGATCGCCTATACGCCGGATCCGTGGGTCTGGGTCTATGGGCTGGTCGGCGGCGGTTTGTTAGTGTCCCTGGCCGGCTGGCTGGCGACCCGCTCCGTCGTGAACCAGCCGCCCGTGCTCACGCTGAGAAGTATCTGATGACGCAACGCCGGATCGCGCATCGCTCGATGGTGGGGTGGTACGACCCGCGTGTGCTGATGCATTCGGCCTACCAGGTCGCGATCGCGAACATCTTCGGGCGTCATTCGGACACCCGGCTCATCGAGGCGCTGGCCAGCCAGCCGCAGACCGAGTTCGACTACTCCCAATGCGGAGGCGATTTCTGGCTCGACTATGCCGCGGACATCGGCGACGGCTGGAATTCCACCTATGCGGTCGCCGATGCGCTCGCACAACCGACTCTCGAGGTCGAGCACCAGGGCAGCCGCGAGACGCTCTCAGCCGGCCGTGTGCTGGTGTTCGGCGGCGACGAGGTCTATCCCTATCCGTCGCGCAGCGAATACGCGGTGCGCACGGAGAATCCCTATCGATGCGCGTTCGCCGGCCGCGCGCATCCGGACGTATTCGCGATACCCGGCAACCATGACTGGTACGACAGCCTGGTCGCGTTCTCGCGCACGTTCTGTCGCCCCGAACGCGGCTTCGCCGGATGCAGGACGCGCCAGGCGCGCAGCTATTTCGCGCTGCGCCTGCAGGCCAACTGGTGGCTGCTGGCGATCGATCTGCAGCTGGGCGCCGATCTCGACGAACCGCAGGTCAAGTATTTCCAGAAGGTGGCGGCATCCATGGACGAGGCCGCGCGTCTCATCTTCTGCGTGCCCGAACCGCGCTGGATCCTCGAAGACGCGTATCCGCGCCACGCGAGCTACGAGGAGCATTTCACCACGCAGTTCCTCGAGCAGCAGATCTTCAGGCGCAAGGCGCGCGTGTATCTGACCGGCGACCTGCATTTCTACAAGCGCCACGAGAATGCGGAAGGCATCCAGAAGATCACCTCGGGAGGGGGTGGCGCGTTCCTGCATCCGACGCATGCGCCGAAGACCGGCACGCTGCGCGGTGGCTTCGTGCAGCGCGCGGCTTATCCCGACGAGAAGACCTCGCGCCGCCTCTCGTGGCGCAATTTCCTGTTCCCGATCATCAACCCGAAGGCAGGCTGGCTGTACGCATTCCTCTATGCCATGTCGGCGTGGCTCGCTTCGGGTCGCCTCGAAGCGGCTGACGTCGTCGACCTGCCGACCGCGCTCAATGCCGCGATCAACGCGGCCATCCGCGATCCGCTGGACGGCATGTGGCTGGTCGCCATCATCGGCGGGTTCATCTTCTTCACCGATACGCACGTGAAATCGTGGCGCATCGTCGGCGGGGCATTGCACGCCACGATGCATCTCGCGGCCGCGTTTCTGGTCGGCTGGCTGGCGCTGCTGCTGACCGTGCGCGGATTCGACCTGCGCTTCGGCAGCACGCCGCAGTTGTTGCTTTCCGGCCTGGTCACGGTGCCGCTCGGTGCGGTGGTCGGCTCGTTCATCCTCGGAGTCTATCTATTCGTGTCCGTGCGATTGCTGGGGCGTCACTCGAACGAGGCTTTCTCCAGCCTGCGGATCCAGGACTTCAAGGAATGGCTGCGCCTGAAGATCGACGCGAGCGGGAAGCTGACGATCTACACGATCGCCATCGACCGGGTGCCACGCCGGTGGCGGGCCACGCAGCGCGGTGGTGAATCGACGTTCGTGGCCGATGACTCGCGCGCCACGCGGCCGCGGCTCATCGACAGGGTGGATGTGGGCGCCTGATGGCCCGTCGGGCCGCGCGCGTCAGCGCGCGACGGTGAAGCGGAACCAGGCGACCGGCAGCGCTTCGCGGCGCATGTTCAGGCCCTCGAGCGTCACCAGGTAGTCACCCGGGCCGAAGGCGCCCGCGTTGAGCGACATGCGCACGTGACCGTTCGAGTCCTTGGCCAGTCCGTCGAAGATGCCGACGCGTCCCTGGTCGATGCGCTCGACCGACACCTTGAACAGCGAGAACTTCGTCCACGAGAGATCCGACTTGAGCTCGGCGAATTCGCCGGCGCCGAT
Organism: Steroidobacteraceae bacterium; assembly: GCA_035718265.1. GTDB lineage: Bacteria > Pseudomonadota > Gammaproteobacteria > Steroidobacterales > Steroidobacteraceae > CADEED01. The sequence continues at coordinate 2,161 of DASTHJ010000409.1, forward strand.
GGTCAGCGACGAGGCTCGCGGGGGGCCATTGCGCGCGGGATGCACGATGATCGTGCGCTTGCGCGTCGAGGGTGCCACCGGACGCTCGTGGTTCTCCGCCTTGAGCTTGGTGATGCTCGCGTTGCGGTCGGACACGTGCATGGCCAGCACCAGGCAGCCGATCAGCGCCGCCAGCGCCACACCTGCGGCGCCAAACGTGAAAGCGGGGTTTTCCCAGAACTTTTTCGGCTTCTCGGCCCAAGGTTCGGCGATGCCCGCCGCGTCCAACAATCGAAGGCCCGCATTCACGCGGTCGGGGAGCCCGAGTTCCTCGATGAGTTCCGGGCGTGAGCGGATCAGTCGTTCGAAATCGGTGACGCCCTTGGGCGGCAGACGGCCGGCGAGATAGCGCTCGATGATCTGGTTCTTGAGGATGAACTCGCGATCCATCGCAGGCGCGGGCGCGACCGGCGGCGCCGCGGTGGGCGCCGCGGCGGCCCCAGGGGCCTGGTTCACGCCAGAGGTATCGATACGAGACGCAGCTTCCATCGGGGTTCGAAATTCCGCACGTTCAATACAGATCGGCCGTCACGGCTATCACTGTAGGCCCTCACGCGACGCAAAAAGGCCAGCCGCCATTCGGGCCGGTCTCTGCCGTTGGTCCTGCAGGATCGCACCCGTTTATGCTGCAATTCTTATGTCCACGGGCCGCTGCGCCGCTTCACATTCCGTTCACGGGCTCCTTGCCAACCTGAGACGCAGTTCGCAGTTTGCCCCCCGAGATTTACCGAGAGGACATTCATGAAGTCACACCGCCTGCTCGCCCACGCCATCTCCGCCGCGTGCCTGGCCATCACCGTCCCCGCATTTGCCGCGGACGCGGCTTCCGGCACGGCGATCACGATCTACAGCTCGGCGCAGCCGGGCGGCATTCCGGCCGAGTTCTACCGTCCCATCCCGGGCCAGGGCGCGCCCAATGCGATGGCGGTGCCCGGCTATGCGCTGGTGCGCGACGAGCGCGACATGAAGATCAAGCAGGGCCGCTCACAGGTCTCGTTCACGGACGTGGCCGCGCTGATCGATCCGACGACGGTGACCTTCGCATCGCTCACCGATCCGGCGACCCGCGTGCTCGAACAGAACTTCCAGTTCGACCTCGTCAGCACGCAGAAGCTGCTGCTGAAGTTCATCGACAAGCAGATCACGGTCGACAAGAACGTCGGCAACGGCGTGCAGCCGATCACGGGTACATTGCTCTCGGCCACCGACGGCATCGTGCTGAAGGGCAACGACGGCTCCATCTACTCCCTGCCGTCGTACGCTTCGGTGAAGTTCCCGGACCTGCCGGGCGGGCTCAACACGCGCCCCACGCTCGTGTGGGACATCCACTCGCCATCCGGCGGCACCCACAAGACGCGCGTGACCTACCAGACGGGCGGCATCACCTGGTGGGCGGACTACAACCTCATCTTCAACGAGGGCGCGGATGCGAACAGCGGGCTGCTGGACCTGTCGGCCTGGGTCAGCATCATCAACCAGTCGGGCGCCACCTACGGCAACACCAGGCTCAAGCTCATCGCGGGTGACGTGAACCGCGTGCAGCCGCCGATGCAGGACCTGAGGTTCCGTCGCGAGGTCATGGCCCAGGCCGCCGCGGCACCCGCGCCGGCCGGTTTCGTGCAGAAGGATTTCTTCGAGTTCCACCTCTACACGCTCGGTCGCCCGACCACGCTGCCCAACAACTCCACCAAGCAGATCGAGCTCTTCGACCAGGCGAAGCAGATCCCGGCGAAGAAGATCCTGCTCTACTACGGCGCGCCGGTGCCGTACGTCTATCCGACCGCATACACGGACCGGGATATCGGCGTCGAGATGAACAAGAAGGTGGACGTGTACCTCGAGTTCAAGAACGACAAGCAGTTCGGCCTCGGCGTGCCGCTGCCCGCCGGCCGCATCCGCGTCTCGCAGCTCGACAAGGCGGACAACAGCCTGGAGTTCATCGGCGAAGACAAGATCGATCACACGCCGAAGGACGAGCTGGTGCGCGTGAAACTGGGTTCCGCCTTCGACGTGGTCGGCGAACGCCGCCAGGTCGATTTCGCTGTCGATACCAAGGCTCGCTGGCTGGAAGAAGAGATCGAAGTGAAGCTGCGCAATCACAAGTCGCAGCCGGTGGACGTGCTGGTGAAGGAGAATCTCTATCGCTGGAGCAACTGGAAGATCCTCACCAAGACGCACAACTTCGTGAAGGAAGACGCACGCACCATCAATTTCCCGGTGAAGATCCCCAAAGACGGCGAGACCGTCGTGCGCTATCGCGTGCGCTATACGTGGTGAGGATCGACCTAGTGCGCTCTCGGGCGCTTCAGGAAATATTCGACCTTGTCGCGATAGGTGCGTGACAGCTTCAATTCCTGCCCGCCTTCGAGCCGCAGGAAGTACTCTCCGTTCATGTGCGCGCGCAGCGATTTCACGCGCGTGAGATTCACGATCGTCGAGCGGTGCACGCGCTGGAACAGGCGCGGATCGAGCAGCGATTCCATCTCGCGCATGGTCGCGCGCAGGATATGAGTATGGCCGTCGGCGTGGATGCACAGGTAGTCGCCCGCGGCGTCCACCCACTCGATCTGCTCCACCGGCACGCGCACCGTTTCGCGGCCGTTGCGGATGGGCAGCCAGGCCGGCGTCTGTGGTGTCGCAGCAGAAGCATTGGAGCTCTCGATTTCACTGCTGCCGCGCAGCTCGGCCAGCAGGTTCACCAGCTGGTCACGCTCGGCCACGGCCGTGCGCTGCTCCATGAGCTCGCGCACGTGGGCCAGCGTGGCGGCCAGGCGTGCATCGTCGACCGGCTTCAGTACGTAGTCGATGGCCCGGGCCTCGAACGCCTGTACCGCGAACCGGTCGTAGGCCGTCACGAACACGACCAGGGGCAGCTCGTGGGGCTGCAGTTCGGCCAGCACGTCGAACCCGGAGAGCCCCGGCATCTGGATGTCCAGGAACACGAGGTCCGGCTTGGACTCGCGGATGGCCTGCAGCGCCTCGCGGCCATTGCTGCAATGCCCGATGATCTCGATGTCGTTGGCGACGCGCAGGCGCAACTCCAGGCCGCGCCGGGACAGTGTCTCGTCGTCGACCAGCAGGGTGCGCAACTTGCGATTCAGGGTCATGACGCCGCCAGCTCCATGGGCAGTCCAAGCTCGATGCGCAGGCCAGGCTTGTTGTCCATGGTCGCGAACCGGTGCTTGTCCTCGTACAGGACCGCCAGACGCTCCCGTGTATTGCGCAGTCCGACGCCACGGCCCGCCGCCGGAACGGCCACGCCGTTCAATCCCGGGCCATCGTCGGCCACGGCCAGTTCCAGCATGCTGCCGCGGGCGCGCGCCTCGACGCGGATGATCCCGCCCCGTTCCGAGGGCGATACCGCGTACTTCACCGCGTTCTCGATCAGCGGCTGCAGCAGCAGGCTCGGCACCAGCGCCTCGAGCGCGCGCTCCTCCACGGCGAATTCGAGCTGCAGCCGGTCGCCGAAGCGCAGTTTCTCGGTGGTCAGGTACAGGTTCATGGCCTCGATTTCCTGGCGCAGCGTGACCTTTTTCATCGGGTCCTGGTCGAGCGTGTAGCGCAGGAATTCCGACAGGCGCATCACGGTCTGGTTCGCGGTGCGGTTCTCGTTGTCGAGGATCAGCGTCGAGATCGCGTTCAGCGTGTTGAACAGGAAATGCGGGTTGAGCTGGTAACGCAGCATCTTGAGCTGCGCCTCCTGCGCCAGCGTCGCGGCACGCAGGGTGGCGTTGCGCTGCTGCTGCAGCGACTCGAAGTACTTGACGCCGAAGTAGATAGCCGACCAGCACAGCAGGATGTAGGTCGAATAGATCACGCCTTCGAAGATGCCGAGCGGGTTGATGTATACCCAGGCCGGATCGATGAAGATCACGTAGGCGCGGTTGATGATCACGCGCCACAGCAACGCGAACACGTAGCAACAGATGAGCGCGCCGAAGACCGTGACGATGGGCGGCTTCAGCCACAGGCGCCGGTAGATCATCCGCAGGATCAGGCTGAACAGGAAGCCGGTGACGGCTGCCAGGCCGACCAGCAGGCCGTAGTTCGGCATGTCCTCGAACTTTTCGTAGACCCAGGAGCCGAGGTACTGCGAGGCGAAATAGCACAGCCAGCCGCCGGTCTGCAGAGTCCAGAACAGCGTGTTGCGATTGGTCCGCAAAGGGTCGAACCGGGCCATGTCGCAAAGGTAAGGGAGCCCGACGAGGCCCACAAACGGCCTGGCGTTCCAGGCGCTCGGCTCGTCGGATTCGGTGCGGGGGCGTTACCAGGCCGGGGCGGCGCCGAGATTCAGCAGCGGCTTTGGCTGATCGAGCAGGAAGCCCTGGGCATAGTCGAGGCCCACCGCCGACAACCAGTCGCGCTGGGCGGGCGTGTCGACGCGCTTGGCGACACAGGACAGGCCGAGCACCTTCGACGCCTGGGTGACCGCGACCACCACGGCCTGCGGCACCTTTTCCTTCATCGCCACCGAAGTGATCTTGGCATCGAGCTT
>DASTHJ010000410.1:0-2678 GCA_035718265.1 Steroidobacteraceae bacterium
TCGACGGCCTGACGCGCGATCAGCGCTTCTTCCTCGGCTACGCGGCGGCCTGGCGCGAGAAGTACACGCCGGAACTGACCAAGCTGATCGTGGCTTCCGATCCGCACGCACCGGCGCGCGTGCGCGCCAGCGCCACGCCCACCAACATGGACTCGTTCGCCAAGGCCTTCGGGTGCAAGGAAGGCGATCCGATGGTGAACAGCGGGGACAAGAAAGTCGTGATCTGGTAGCCGGCACGGCGCGGAAGCGGCGCAGAGATCCGCGCCGACGACTCTTCCGCGGCACCGCTCGGGGTCAGTTGCAGCTCGTCAGCGAGTTGACCCACTCGGTGAGCAGGGCCTTGCCCTCCTCGTCCACCTGCGCGGACGCGATGGGCGGCATGCCCTGTGCGTCGCGCCGGCTCATGCGTGCGATCAGCACGGACCGTGTGGCGTCGCCCGGCGCGATGAGCCGCGCATCGGTGATGTCGAGGTCGCCCGCGCCGGGCGCGACGTCGCAGGCCTGGGTCTCCGCGAGCGCGGTCGAGTAGCGCAGATCCATGGTGGCGGTCGTGCCGCCCTCCGGGCGGTGGCACTGCGAGCAGTTGGTGTGCAGGTACGCACGGGCACGTTCGTCGAGCGTGCCCGCCGTGCCGGTCGGATCGGGATACGGGACCTGGTCGCCGGGATTTTCGATGGGCGGCGTGACGGTCTTGATCGCGTTGTGCGTCACGAGCTGATTGGCGTCGCGGCCGGTCTGCGGGTAGGTGATGTTGAACGCGAGCTGCTTGGTCTCGGGGCCCAGCGAGAATCCTGCCGCCTCCGTGTGACACTGCATGCACTGTCCCTGGCTCGGATAGATCCACGTGTGTCCGCCGATCGTGACTTTCTTGCCGCCGCGCACCAGCGTTGCGTCGGTCTGCTCGGCGTTCCATTCGTAGGTGTAGCCCGCCCAGACTCCGTCGGGATGGCGCATGAACAGGCGCGTCTCGACCAGGCGATCGTCGAGACTGAAGTTCTTCATCAGCACGGTGCCATTCGGGAAATCCCAGTCGCCGTCGGCGTTGACCGTGATGTTCTGTCCGTCCGGCAAGCCTATCCAGCGTTGCTTCATCGCACCGTCCGACCAGAATGGCGCATTCGGCGCGTAAGGGATGAGCCCGGCGGCGGGTTCGGTCGCGTTCGCCGGATTCACGCAGCCGGTTTCAGTGAGTTGCGTGGCCACGCCCGCGCCGCCACCACCGCCAATTGCGCCGGTAATGCGATGCAGGGTGCCATGCAAGCTCGTGACGTAGAGCTCACCGTCCTGGTCCTCGCCGAACGAGGAGACGAAGATGGTCGTATCCAGTCCATCCGCGTCGGTCATCGTCACCGTGGGTTGCGTGTCGTTCGGAATGTCCCAGATGCGTCCGGATGCGTAGTCGCCAAAGATGTAGCGTCCGACGAGATCGGGAATCGCCTTGCCGCGATAGACGTATCCGCCCGTGACGGCGACACCGAGCGTGTGCGGATACTCGGCGATGGGCGGCAACAGGTCCTTGCGCGTGGAGCAGCTTTCGCCCGAAGGCCAGCGCTCCGAAATGTCCTGCGTACCCTCGAAGCAGCGCCAGCCATAGTTGCCGCCGCGCTTGACGCGATCGACTTCTTCGACCGCGCTCTCGCCGACGTCGCCGACCCAGAGGTCACCGGTCTCGCGGTCGAAGCTCCAGCGCCAGGGATTGCGAAAGCCCCACGCGTAGATCTCCGGGCAGTTCTGCGGACCCTCGCCGTTCAGGTTGCACAGCGTGGTGCTGTCGGCGAACGGATTGTCGGCCGGGATCCGGTAGAGCGCCGAACCGGTGGTGCCGCCGATGTCGATGCGGATGATCTTGCCGCGGATCGTCGTCAGGCGCTGACCGTTGTCGAAGCGGTAGGAATTGCCGTCGCCCACGCTCATGTAGAGAAAGCCGTCGGCGCCAAAGCCGAGGTTGCCGCCGTGGTGATGCACGGACTCCTTCTCGATCGTCAGGATGACGCGCTCGGAATCGGGATCGAGCGTGAGGCCACCGTCGTTCGAGGTGAATTCCGAGAGATGTGTATTCGGTCCGCCCATCGGCCGATCCAGCGTGGTGTACGTCAGGTACACGCGTGGCGTCGCGGGGAAATCGGGGTGAAACGCCATGCCGAGCAGGCCGCACTCGGCGCACGTCGAGTCGACGCGCGCATCGATGTCGATGAAGTTGGGAGCCTCCGTCACGCCCGGGTCGTTGTCGAACACGTGCACGATGCCGGACCGCTCCGCCACGAACCAGCGGCTCGCATCGCCCGGCGCCTGCAGCATCGCGATGGGTTGATTCGAGAAGGTGAGGTTCGGAAACACCCGCTCGGTGCTGATCGTGGTGCTACCCGTGGCGCGCTCGGGCGCGAGACAGCTCGTGTTGCTCGGCCGGGCGTCCAGTCCACTGGTGTTCGCGTTCTGCGGAGGCGGCGGATTCTCCGGAGGATTGTCCGGACCCGAGTCGCGGTTCGAGCAGCTGGCGATCAGCAGCAAGGTCGCCAGGGCGATTCCGAGGCGCACCGGAGCGCGGTCGCCTGCCGGTGGCCGGGAGACCGGATCGTGTTGGTCGAAGTTCATTCTGCGGCTGCATCCCTTCCTTGGTTGCCCGCACGATAGATTAAGGATTGATCGCTTGAACGCCGGCCCCTGCCCTTCAGCCTATG
>DASTHJ010000411.1:0-7962 GCA_035718265.1 Steroidobacteraceae bacterium
GCTGCGCCCGGACGCGTATCCGCATCCGGTCGCGCAGGTCCGCCTGGTCGAGACGCACATCTCCTGGGTGCTGCTCACCGGCGAGTACGCGTACAAGCTCAAGCGGCCGGTGCGCTACTCGTTCGTGGATCTGCGCTCACCCGGGCACCGCGCGTTCCTGTGCAACGAAGAAGTCCGCCTGAACCGGCGCTTCGCGCCGCAGCTGTACCTGGAGGTATGCCCCATCGTCGCGACCCACGACGGCCTGCGCGTCGGTGGCGATGGATCGGCCATAGAACACGCCGTTCGCATGCGGCAGTTCGATCGTGAAGACGAACTGGACCGGCTCGTCGAGAAAGGACGCGTCGAGACGTCCGATCTCGAAGCCTTCGGGCGCGAGCTGGCCGCGATCCATGCGCGGCTGCCGCGTGTCGAAGCACGGGACTGGGGGACGGCCGAACAGATCGGCAACCAGCTCCGCACCAATCTCGCCGAGTGCCGCGAGGTGGCCGGCAAGCTCGGCACGGCGCCGGAGGTCACCGCCCTGGCGGCCCCGCTCGAGGCGCGGCTGCAGGCACTGGCGCCACGCATCGCCGCGAAGCGCGCGCCGCACGTACGCGAGTGCCACGGCGACCTGCACGCGCGCAACGTCGTGCGCTGGCAGGGACGGCTGATCGCCTTCGACTGCCTGGAATTCGAGCCGGCGTTCCGCTGGATCGACGTGGCCGACGAAGTCGCATTCCTGTGGATGGATCTCACCGCGCGGCGCCGGCGCGACCTGGCGATGGCGTTCCTGCGAGGCTATCTGGATGAGAGCGGTGACTGCGGGCTGTGCCGGCTGCTGCCGCTGTACGGCGGCCATCGCGCACTGGTGCGCGCCAAGGTCGCCGGGCTCGAAGGCTCCGGCGCGCAACATCGCGTCTATCTGGACTGCGCGCGCGAGCTGCTCGCGCCGGCGCGGCCGCGGCTGATCGCCATGCACGGCCTCTCCGGCTCCGGCAAGACCTGGCTGGCGCGCCAGCTCGCGCCGCGGCTCGCCGCCCTGCACCTGCGGTCGGACGTCGAGCGCAAGCGTCTCGCCGGCCTCGCGCCTGCCGCGGACTCGCGCTCGCGCGTGGGCGAAGACCTTTACTCAGCGGACAGCAGCTCGCGGGTGTATGCGCATCTCGCCGATTGCGCCGACGCCGCGCTCGAGGGCGGACTCACGATCATCGTGGATGCGACCTTCGGGCGGCGCGCCGAACGCGCGCGCTTCGCGGAACTGGCGCGCAAGCATGGAGGCACGCTGACATTGATCTCCTGCGAGACACCCCTGTCCGTGCTGGAGGCACGCATCGCTCAGCGCCGGCGCACGCCGGATGCCTCGGAGGCGGATCACGAAGTCCTGGCGTGGCAGCGGACGCAGGCGGAGCCACCCGGCGAGGACGAACCGCTGCAGATCTTCACGGTCGACACGGCAGGAGAGACCGCGCTGGCCGCGGCACTCGCCGGGCTCGCGCCTGGCTGACGGTCTCAGGGTCGCAGCGCGCGCTCGACGCGCTGCCCGGAGCGGATCGAGCCCGCCACGTGCTGCAGCTGCTCGGCCAGGCGCGCGAGCACGTCGTCCAGCGAGACGATGCCGAACAGCTCGCCACGTTCTTCGACGACCGGCAGGCGTCGCACGCCGACGCGCCGCATCTCGCGCAGTGCCGCATCGAGCGATTCGTGCGCCTGCACGGTCGTGGGGTTGCGCGTCATGACGTCCTCGACGCGCAGCGCGCGCGGATTGGCTTCGCGCGCCACCACGGTGATGACCACGTCGCGATCGGTGAGCACGCCCACCGGGCGCCAGGCGCCCCCGGCCAGCGCCGGTTCCACGACGACCAGGAATCCCACGTGCTTCTCGCGCATCAGCTGCGCCGCGGCCAGCAGGTCCTCGTGCGGCCGGATGGTGACGGTATCTCGTTCGCACATTTCCCCGACATTCATGCTGATTCTCCTTCGGCGAATGGCATGATGTTAGGTAGCCGCCGCACCGGCGCCATCCGTAGCGACCCGCATGCGGCTACGCGTCGGTGCGAATTCGGACCCGGCCGTCATCGGCTAGGGTCGGCCGTGCATCCGGACAACGAAGGGTGAAGCCATGCTTCCGATCCGCCGCATACTGATCGCCGTCAAGAATCCCGACCGACGCCGCCAGCCGGGCGTGCGGAAGGCGCTGCGCATCGCCAGGCGCCTCGGTGCCTCGGCCGAGCTGTTCCATGCGATCTCCAGCCCGGTGTTCCTCGATCTCGAGCCGCTCACCGGCAATTCCGTCGCACAGATCCGGCGCGAGGCGCTGGCGCTGCGCGGCGCGCGGCTCGAGCGGCTGGCCGCGCGCGGACGCAAGCTCGGCGTCAAGACCACGAGCCACGTCGCCTGGGACTTCCCGCCGCACGAGGCCATCGTGCGGCGCGCGGCCACGGTCCGTGCCGACCTCATCGTCGCCGAGTGCCACGAGGGCAAGCGGCTCACGCCCTGGCTCATGCACCTGACGGACTGGGAGCTGCTGCGCACCAGCCCGGCGCCGGTGCTGCTCCTCAAGAACGAGCGCGAATGGCGCAAGCCCGTCGTGCTCGGCGCCGTCGATCCGGCACACGCACGCGCGAAGCCGGCGCAGCTCGACCAGGGCATCGTCGCCGCCGGCGTCGCGATGAGCCGGGCCTTCGGCGGCGAGTTCGCATTGCTGCACGCGAATTTTCCCGGGACCTTCGCGCTGATGACGGGCGATGCGGCCCTGGACGGCGCGGCGCTCGGCCTGGCCTACGACCAGCAGCGCGCGGCCAACAAGGCGGCCTTCGATGCCTTCGCCAACCGCATGCGCGTGCCGCGCGCCAACCGGCACCTGGTCGAAGCCGACCCGGTCTTCGCCATTCCGAACATGGCGCGCAAGCTGCGCGCCCATCTCGTGGTCATGGGCGCGGTGTCCCGCTCGGGCCTCAAGCGCGTGTTCATCGGCAACACCGCGGAGCGCGTGCTCGAGGCATTGCCCTGCGACGTGCTGGTCATCAAGCCGGCGCGTTTTCCGCGGCGCGTGCGCCGGACCGCGCGTGGCATGCGCGTGGTACCGCCGCAGCCGCTCATGCCGCTGCCGGTCTGAAGCGCGATCAGCGTCGACCGCCGCGTTTCAGCAGCGCGTCGAGCCTGCGGTCGTAGCCGTAGATGTCGTCGAAGAACAGCACTTGCCCGGCGTCGGCCACGGCGGTGCCGTACAGGATGTAGACGGGTACCGGCTTCGCCAGGCGCACGATGCGCGTGACGTTCGCGCAGGTGGCGGCTTCGATGGCGTCCGTCGTCCAGTCGCCCGGCGTGTCCTTCAGAAGATAGGCGGCGAGCGCCGACGGATCGCTGACACGCACGCAACCATGGCTGAGGGCGCGCCGCTCGCTCTCGAACAGCGCGGCCTGCGGCGTGTCGTGCAGGTAGACGGCATACGGATTGGGCAGCACGAACTTGATGAGCCCGAGGGCGTTGTTCGGTCCGGGGCGCTGCCGCAGTCGCGCGCGCCCTTCGCGCAGCGCCGCGATGGCTTGCGGGCCCGGCGGCAGCACCTGCGCGCGCTCGCCCGCGCCGCGCACGATGTCCATTTCATGGCGCGCCAGGTAGCCGGGGTCGCGCTCGATCAGCGGCAGCAGCTCGCGCATCGCGATGCTGCGCGGCACGTCCCAGTACGGCCGGAACACCACGGCCTCGATGGCGCTGTCGAACACCGGCGTCTGGCTGAGCGACTTGCCCACGATCACGCTCATCTTGCGCACCTGCAGGTCGGGCCCGCGATCGGCGGCGCTCAGCGTGTAGAGCATGAATTGCGGCACGTTGACGATCACCGCCGGCGCGCGCAGGTCAGGCAGCCAGCGCCAGCGTTCCAGGGTCAGCTCGATCTGGCGGATGCGCTGCGACAGGGGCACGGCGAGCGCGGCCCGCGTGCGCGGGCCCAACACGCCGTCGGGCTGCAGGCCGTGCCGCGCCTGGAAGCGCGCGACGCCCTCGGCGAGCGCGGCATCGTAGATCTCCGGCGAAGACGATCCACGCGTGGTCGTGACGTCGCCGAGCTGCCCGAGCCGCTGGCGCAGCAGCGCGGCACCCGCGTAGTGGTCACCGGCGCGCAGCGACGCGGCGACCGGCAACGGCGTGAATGCATCCGGAAGCTGGCGGTAGCGCGCCAGCGCCAGGCGCAGCGCGCGATACTGCGACGAACGCGGCTCGAGCGAAGCCAGCGTGGCGCCGACATCCGCGGAGTCCGCCAGGGTCTGCATCGTCGACACCAGGTCGATGGGCGCGCGACGGCGGGACAGGCGATATCCGGCCGCGGCTGCATCGACGCGGCCGTCGTGCAGCTGGCCCATGAGGCGCAGCGCCGCGCGCGTCATCGAAGCTTCCAGCCGCGCGGCGTCGAGCGGTTCGAGCGATGCCTCGATGATCGCGAGCTGGTCGGCGAAATCGGCCGCCGACAGCCCGAAATCCTCGACCTGGCGCAGCACGACGAGCAGCCGGCGCGCCTGCGGCGTGGGTTTCCCGTCGCGCAGCCACAGGGGATGCCGGACCTCGCGTTGCAGCTGCTGCAGCAGCTGGGTCTCGCGCTGCGCATCGTACGTCGCGGCGCGCACGCCCGCCGCCAGACCGAGCAGCAGCGCGAACCACACGACCATCGGAATCTGGCGACGCAGGAGTTCCACCATGGAGGCGCCCAAGATGAGGATGCCCTGACACGCGCGCATCCGCGCGACTACCGATACGTAGTATTGCGGAACCCGCGTCGCGGAATTCCCGATGGGGCCACGGCGCGGAATCTCCTAACATGCAAGGCATGCCAGCCCTGCAACAACTCAAGCGCACGTGCAGCCCGATGGAACACCGCTGGGGCCAGCGGGTCGAGCTGGACATTCCGGTCACCTTGCGCGCCAATGGAGGCGCGGCGGTGCGCGGCATCCTGCGCAACGCCAGCATCAGCGGCGCACTGATCGAAACCCCGCTCGACGTGCCGGTGTTCGGCCATCTCGTGGTGAAACTGCCCGCCATGGGACGCGCGGCCCCGGGCTGCGAGCTGGTCGCTTCGGTGGTGCGCCATGCCGAACAGGGCATCGGCGTCGAGTGGCGCGACATGGCCTGCGCGCCGCTGATGGCCCGATTGCGCGCCGCGGGACACGCGCCCGCGCAGCTCGCCGCGCGCGATAGCGCCTTCAATTGAATCCCGCTCCGGCCTGATCCAGGTCAGGGAAAGCCGTTCGCCCGCGTGCGCACAATCCCCCATGGCCACCGATATCTCCTTCGACGCCGAATTGCTGCGCCGCTACGACAAGCCCGGGCCGCGCTACACCTCCTACCCCACCGCGCCGGCGTTCGACACGCGTTTCGGCGCGGCGCAGCTGCGCAGCCACGCGCTGCGCTCGAACGAGGAGCCTATTCCGCAACCGTTGTCGATCTACGTGCACGTGCCGTACTGCTTCAGCCCGTGCTTCTACTGCGGCTGCAACCGCATCATCACGCGCGACCGTTCGCGCGCCGCGCCCTACCTGACGCGCCTGGCGCGCGAAGCCGCGCTGGTGTCGCCGTGGTTCGACCGCGACCGCGAAGTCATCCAGGTGCACCTCGGCGGCGGCACGCCGAATTTCCTGACGCCCGAGCAGATCTACGAGCTGATGGAGAGCCTGCGCGCGAATTTCCGGCTGACCACGCGCGCCGACCGGGATTTCTCCATCGAGCTGGACCCGCGGTATCTCCATCTCGGCGACATCGCGAGCTACGCGGCCTGCGGCTTCAGCCGCGCGAGCTTCGGTGTGCAGGATTTCGACCCGGTCGTGCAGGAGGCGGTGAATCGCGTGCAGAGCGTCGAGCAGACGCTCGACGCCATCCAGGCCTGTCGCGACAGCGGCTTCCGCTCGGTGAACCTGGATCTGATCTACGGCCTGCCGCGCCAGACGCGCGCGGGCTTCGCGCGCACGCTGGACAGCGTGACCGCCGCGCGCCCGGACCGCATCGCGGTGTACGGCTACGCGCACATGCCGCAGATCTTCAAGGCGCAGTCGCAGATCGAGGAATCCGAGCTTCCCGATCCAGGCACCAAGCTCGCACTGCTGCAGCTCGCCATCGAACGGCTCACCGAGGCCGGCTACCGCCACATCGGCATGGATCACTTCGCGCTGCCGGACGACGACCTGGCGCGCGCGCAGGACGCGCTCAGCCTGCACCGCAATTTTATGGGCTACACCACGCACGCGGACTGCGACCTGATCGGCCTCGGTGTGAGCGCGATCAGCCACGTCGGCGACTCGTACTCGCAGAACCCGCGCGAGCTGCCCGGATGGGAGATCGCGGTCGACCGCGGGCAGCCGCCGGTGTGGCGCGGTCTGGAACTGAGCTTCGACGACCGCATCCGCGCCGACGTGATCCAGCAGCTCATGTGCCATGGATTCGTCGACGTCGGCGCCATCGAGCGCCGCCACGACGTGGATTTCGCCGAGTACTTCGCCGATGCGCTGCGCCAGCTGCAGCCGCTGCGCGCCGACGGACTGGTGGAGCGCAACGGCCCCGACATCATCGCCACGTCGCGCGGCCGGCTGCTGCTGCGTATCATCGCCATGTGCTTCGACAACTACCTCGCCGACACGCAGGCCACCGCGCGCCCCAGATACTCCCGCGTCCTGTAAAATGGGGACATTCCTCGTTTCCTAGCAAAAGGGGACACACCTCATGCCCGCCTCCGCCAGCGCCGTCCGCGGGGCGCCTGGCAGGACGATGAAGAATCCCATCTCCGACGACGGCGACGAGCTGCACTTCTGCAGCACCTGCGCCTTCTCGTCCGCCTGCCTCGACCAGGGCTACGACAAGAGCCGCCTCGCGGAGCTGCACGTGCTGGTGGAGCACGTCGGCCCCTTCGAGGAAGGCACGCACATCTTCCGCGAGGGCGACCGTTTCGACGCGATCGCCGCGGTGCGCGCCGGCACGGTCAAGACCTACGTCAACGACAGCGAGGGCCGCGAGCAGGTGCTCGGCTTCTTCCTGCCCGGCGAGGTCATCGGCCTCAACGCCATTTCGCGCAACACCTATCCCTGCAATGCGGTGGCGCTCGACTCCGTGAGCCTGTGCAAGTTCTCCTTCCCGGGCATCGCGGCGCTCGCCACGCGCATGCCGGGCGTGCAGCAGCAGCTGTTCAAACTACTGAGCCAGGACATCGGCAAGGCGGCGCTGCTGGCCGGCAACTACAGCGCCGACGAGCGCATGGCGGCGTTCCTGGTGTCGCTGTCGCGGCGCTACGCGGCGCGCGGCTTCTCGCCGACGCGCTTTCGCCTGACCATGACGCGCACCGACATCGCCAACTACCTGCGCCTGGCCTCGGAGAGCGTGAGCCGCGGCTTCCGCCGCCTGCAGGACGCGGGCCTGGTGGCCGTCGATCGCCGCGAGATCGAGCTGCTCGACCTCGCGAATCTCGAGGCCATGGCGAGCAGCATCCTGCGCGGCTAGATCCCGGCCTTGGCCAGCGTGTCGGCCACGCGGCGCAGTCCTTCGGCGAGCGCGGGGTGATCGGCCTCGAACTTCACGGCCAGCGATTCGATGCCCGCGGTATCGGCGGGGCCAGAGGCTCCCGGCGCCAGGGCCTTCTCGATGTCGCCGAGCACGGTCTGCAGCAGGCGCCGGTCCTCGGCATCCAGCGATTGCGAATTTCCCAGGCGGGCGTGCAGCTGCGTGAGCAGGTGGCGCAGGTCGCTGTCGGTCATGGAAATCCTCCGGTGCTTCGGCAACGACTATACGGGAGATCACGTACTCCGAGTGGCCGGCATGGTTCACCTGATCCAGGTCAGGGAACCCGCGCCGCGGCGCGGCGAGCATGGCGCCACTTCCAGGAGAAAACACATGAACTCGAATCGCAGGCTGTGGGTGGGACTGGGAATCCTGCTCTTCATTTCCTTCGGCGTGCTGCTCTGGATCGGCACGGAAATCCACCGCGTGATGCCGCCGATCCCCGCC
>DASTHJ010000412.1:0-4032 GCA_035718265.1 Steroidobacteraceae bacterium
CCCGCGCTGCGTTTCGGTGCAGCGCGCCGCCTGCGGCAGGCCGTACGCGAAAAACCGGGCACGAATATCGCTGGCATGCCGATTGCTTTCTCCGTGTCACCGCCGCTGGTCGAAAAGTTAGTCGGCGTCAGAGGGAGACGATAAGGAACGTGGAGGAGTGAAGATGCTTCATCGCATTTCGGGCCTGGTCGCCGTGGCAATCGTGTCGGCCGGGCAGGTCCAGGCGGCGGATGAATCCCTGAAGGGTGCCATCGGCGCGACCAAGTGGCTGCTGGATGCGCGACTGCGCACCGAGGCCGTCGACCAGGAGCCGCTCGCCGAGGATGCGCATGCAACCACCTTGCGCGCGCGTCTGGGTTTCGAGACCGGCAAATTCGGCAAGACCAGCATGCTGGTCGAGGGCGAAGCCGTGGTGCCGCTCGAGACGAACTACCGTCCTGACCCCAGCGTGCCCTCGAAATTGACTTATCCCGTGGTGCCCGATCCCGAGGCCTACGAGATCAACCGCTTCCAGCTCGTGAACACCAGTATCCCGGGCACCACGCTCACGTTCGGCCGCCAGCGCATCCTGCTCGACGACCAGCGCTTCGTCGGCAACGTGGGCTGGCGCCAGGACGAGCAGACCTTCGACGCGCTGCGCATCGTCAACAAGAGCGTCGAGAACCTGGTGCTCGACGTCACCTGCCTGAACCGCGTGAACCGTGTGTTCGGCCCGGATTCCCCGCAGGGCGCCTACAAGGGCGACAGCGGCCTGCTCAATGCGTCATACCAGACGAGGGCCGGCAAGATCACGGCGTTCGGCTATCTACTCGAGTTCGACGACCTGCCCGGCGTGCCGGCCGCGGTGCGCGATTCGACGTCCACCTACGGCCTGCGATTCGCCGGCGAGCGTCCCGCCGGCAAGTTCAAGCTCGGCTACGCCGCCTCCTGGGCCACGCAGCGCGATGCGGGCGACAACCCGCTGAGCTTCGACCTCGACTACCGGATGCTGGAGCTCAATGCCAGCTACGCGCAGTTCGGCCTCGGCGCCGGCATCGAGGTGCTCGAGGGCAACGGCGTGAAGGGCTTCACCACGCCGCTCGCCACGCTGCACAAGTTCCAGGGCTGGGCGGACAAGTTCTCGGCGACGCCGCCCAACGGCCTCGAAGACCGCTACGTCAACGCGACCGTGAACTTCAAGGCGGTCGGCGGCCTCGACACGCTCGGCCTGGTGCTCGGCTTCCACGACTACGACGCCGAGCGCATCGCGGGCGACTACGGCTCGGAGGTGAACGTCTCGCTCGCGGCCAAGGCCAGCAAGCTCAACCTGCTGCTCAAGTACGCGGACTACCGCGAAGGTGCGCTCGCCGCCGCGCGCGACACCGAAAAGCTCTGGCTGCAACTCGAATTCGTCTGGTAATCAAAAGGAATCGAACGTGTCCTACCTGGCTCCCTCGGAATTCGTCACCAAGATGGTCGACGCTGGTGAATCGAAGATCTTCATGTCGGCGCGCGACATCCTGATCCGCGCGGCCATGGCCGGCGCCATCCTCGCGCTGGCCGCGGTGTTCGCGGTGACCATCAACCAGCAGACCGGCACGCCCATCGTGGGTGCGGCGCTGTTCCCCGTCGGCTTCGTGATCCTCTATCTGCTGGGCTTCGACCTGGTGACCGGCGTGTTCGTGCTGGCGCCGCTCGCGCTGCTCGACCGCCGGCCCGGCGTGACGCTCGGCGGCGTGCTGCGCAACTGGGGCCTGACGTTCACCGGCAACTTCATCGGCGCATTCATGGTCGCCGTGCTGATGTCGACGATATTCACGTTCGCCTTCACGCAGGAGCCGAATGCCGTGGGCCAGTTCATCGCGCACGTGGGCGAGGGCCGCACCCTTGGTTACAAGGAACACGGGCTCGCGGGCATGCTGACGCTGTTCGTGCGCGGCATGCTGTGCAACTGGATGGTGTCCACCGGCGTGGTCGGCGCGATGATCTCGACGTCCGTCTCGGGCAAGGTGATCGCCATGTGGATGCCCATCATGGTGTTCTTCTACATGACCTTCGAGCACTCGGTGGTCAACATGTTCCTGTTCCCCTCGGGCATCCTGATGGGCGCGAACTTCAACTGGGGTGACTACTTCCTGTGGAACGAGATCCCGACCGTGGTCGGCAACATCGTGGGCGGCCTCGCGTTCACGGGTCTCACGCTGTACACGACGCACATCAAGACGGCGCCGAAGCGGCAACTGAAGGCCGTCGCCTGAGCCTGCGCATCTCGCTCGGGGCGTACTCCGCCGCGGGTCGCAAGCCGGTCAACCAGGACTTCCACGGCGCCTGCGTGCCGGAGGAACCGCAGCTCACCGCGAAAGGAATCGCGGTGGCGCTGGCGGACGGCATCAGCAGCAGCGCCGTGAGCCAGGAGGCGAGCCAGGCGGCGGTGCACACCTTCCTCGAGGACTATTACTGCACCTCGCCCGCCTGGTCGGTGAAGAAGTCCGCGCAGTGCGTGCTGATGGCGGTGAATTCCTGGCTGCACTCGCAGACGCGCGCCAGCGCCGATCCCTACGACAAGGATCGCGGCTACGTCTGCACGTTCAGCGCGCTGGTGCTGAAGTCGACCACCGCGCACCTGTTCCATGCCGGCGACGCGCGCATCTACCGCTTGCGCGACGGCACGCTGGAGCAGCTCACGCAGGATCACCGGCTATGGGTGTCGCGCGAGCAGAGCTACCTGAGCCGCGCGCTCGGCATGAACGTGAAGTTCGACTGCGACTACCAGTTCACGCGGCTCGAGGCCGGCGACGTGTTCGTGCTCGCCACCGACGGCGTGCATCAGCACGTCGGCGAGCGCTTCGTGATCGAGGCGGTGCGCGCTCATGCCGGCGACCTGGACGCCGCGGCGCGCGCCATCGCGACGCAGGCGCTGGAGCGAGGCAGCGACGACAATCTGACGGCCGTGCTGGTGCGCGTGGAATCGCTGCCCGAACGCGAGGCGACCGAAGTGCTGCGCCAGAAGGCGGAGCTGCCGTTCCCGCCGGCGCTGGCGCCGCGCATGGAGCTCGATGGCTATCGCATCGTGCGCGAGCTGCACGCCAGCGCGCGCAGCCACGTGTTCCTAGCCACCGACCTGGCGAGCGGCGCGTCCGTGACGCTGAAGACGCTGTCCACGGAGATGCGCGACGACGGCGCGCACCTGGAGCGCTTCCTGATGGAGGACTGGGTGGCGCAGCGCCTCGACAATGTGCACGTGATGCGCGCCGCGGGGCGCGGCCGCAAGCGGAACTATCTTTACACCGTGGCGGAGTTCATCGAAGGACAGACGCTGCACCAGTGGATCATCGATCATCCGAAGCCCTCGCTCGAGACCGTGCGCGACCTCGTGGAGCAGATCGCGGACGGGCTGCAGGCCTTCCATCGGCTGGAGATGCTGCACCAGGACCTGCGGCCGCAGAACGTGATGATCGATGCGACCGGCACGGTGAAGATCATCGACTTCGGCTCGACGCGCGTCGCCGGGCTCTCGGAGGCACTGGCGCCGCCGGGCGAGCTGCTGGGCACGGTGCAGTACATGGCACCCGAATACCTGCTGGGCGAGGGTGGTGATGCGCGCTCGGATCTGTATTCACTCGGCGTCATCGCCTACCAGCTGCTCTCGGGCCGGCTGCCGTACGGCGCGCAGGTGGCACGCGCGCGCACGCGCGCCGCGCAGCGGCAGCTGCGCTACGAAAGCGTGCTGGCGGACGACCGCGAGATCCCGGCGTGGATCGACGAGGTGCTGCGCAAGGCGGTGCACCCGGATCCGCAGCGCCGACATGCGGAGCTGTCGGAATTCATCCACGACCTGCGGCATCCGAGCGCGGCCTGGCTCAGCCGTGCGCGCCCGCCGCTGCTCGAGCGGAACGCAGCCGCGTTCTGGCGAGGCGCGGCGTTGATCCTGGCGGTCGCGCTCGTGGTGAGCCTGGTGACGTAGGAAGTGGTGCCGGGGAAGGAAACGCGGGAAATCTGCAGGTAGGCGCGGCAAGGGGACACGGCTGATCTGTCCCTTCCGCGAATCGCCGC
>DASTHJ010000413.1:0-6380 GCA_035718265.1 Steroidobacteraceae bacterium
GGCGCTGATGGCGCGCGCCGGCATCAATCCCGCCTCGGCGCGCCGCGCCGTGGCGCGCAAGCTCGCGATGCAGGCGCTGTATCGCTGGCAGATCAACGCCTCGCCCTGGCAGGACGTGGTCAACGAGTTCGCGAGCGAAGAGGACATGCGCAAGGCGGATCGCGGCTACTTCAACCGGCTGGTCACCGACATCTGTGGCGGCAGCGAGGCGCTCGACCAGGCGCTCGCGGCATGGATGGACCGCAGGCCGGCCGAGCTCGATCCGGTGGAGCGCGCCGTGCTTTGGGTGGGCGCGCACGAGCTGCGGTCGGTGCCCGAGGTGCCATACCGGGTGGTCATCAACGAGGCGGTGGGCCTCGCCAGGCGCTTCGGCGCGACCGACAGCCACAAGTTCGTAAACGCGGTCCTCGACCAGGCGGCACGCGCACTGCGGCCGCACGAACACTGAGTTCCTGAAGGGACGAACGGCGCCGGCGCGGCGCCACCAGGAGGAGGCCCCGGGCCCCTGAACCATGCAATCGGAGTTCGAGCTCATCGGCCGGCACTTCACGCGACTCGGCGCGCAACGCGCCGACGTGCGCATCGGTGTCGGTGACGACGGCGCGGTGGTGATGCCGCCGGCCGCGCGCGAGCTCGTCATGGTGGCGGACACGATGGTCGAGGGCGTGCATTTTCCGGCCGGTTCGCCCGCTGCTTCGGTCGGGCATCGCGCCTTCGCGGTGAATCTTTCCGACCTCGCCGCGATGGGCGCCGACCCCGCCTGGGCGCTGCTCGCGATCACGCTGCCCGGCGCCGACGATGCCTGGCTGGCGCAGTTCGCGCGCGCCGCGGGCGACCTGTGCCGGCGCCACGGCGTGTCCCTGATCGGGGGCGACACCACGCGCGGTCCGCTCAGCATCTCGGTCACGCTCATCGGCATGGCGCCCATCGGCGTCGCCCTGGAGCGCGGCGGCGGGCAGACGGGCGACGCGGTATTCGTCACCGGCTCGCCGGGCGACGCGGCCGCGGGCCTGGCGCTCGAGCAGGATCGCCTGCACGTCGCGGACCCGATGTCCGCGCAGATCCTGCGCGACCGCTTCCTGTTCCCGACGCCGCGCTGTGAAGTCGGGATCGCGCTGCGCGGCCTGGCAAGTGCCTGCATCGACATCTCCGACGGGCTCGGCGGGGATCTCGAGAAGCTGTGCGCCGCCAGCGGTTGCGGCGCGGAGATCGACGCGGCGGCGCTGCCGGTCTCGGACGCGCTGGTCACCGCCGTGGGCCGCGAGCTGGCGCGCGAATACGCGCTTACCGGCGGCGACGACTACGAACTGCTGTTCTGCGTGCCGCTGGCGCGGCTCGGCGCCATGACGCAGGCGATGGCGATGGGACTCGGGCCGGTGACGCGCATCGGCACCCTCGTGCCTGGAAATGGAGTCAGGGTTTCCGCGAGAGGTGGTGTGACCCAGTTCTCGGGGTCGGGATTCGATCATTTCGCGCGCTGAGCCGGCGCGTAGGACGTTGCGACACCACCAGTGATCCGCGAGACGGGTCACACCGGCGCCCACAGTGCGGCTTTATCCTGCCGCTCACGTTCACTTGGACAGCGC
Organism: Steroidobacteraceae bacterium; assembly: GCA_035718265.1. Taxonomy (GTDB): domain Bacteria; phylum Pseudomonadota; class Gammaproteobacteria; order Steroidobacterales; family Steroidobacteraceae; genus CADEED01. Next base: position 1,587 of record DASTHJ010000413.1, read on the forward strand.
CGTCGTCGGCACGCGACGGTGCATTGCGCACGCCGATACGAACAATGTCGCTGCAAGCCACAAAGACCGGTCCCGACGCTCAGGCAGCCAAAATCCTGGAAAACCGTGTGCCGGACCGCATCGGTAAATATGTCATCATCAACGAGGTCGGCCGCGGTTCCACCGGTACCGTCTACCTCTCGCATGACCCGTATTACGGACGCGACGTCGCGATCAAGGTCTACAACATGGACCCGGATCAGAGCGACGAGCGCGCCAAGATCGCGCGCAAGATGTTCCTGTCCGAGGCGCACATGGTGGGCATGCTGCAGCATCCGCACATCCTGCCCATCTACGACGCGGGCGAGGAAAACGGCCGCTGCTACATCGTCACCGAGCACGTACACGGAGCGCGGACTCTCTCTGCGTACTGCCGGCCGGACAACCTGCTGCGCACCGACGACGTCGTCGAGATCATGTTCAAGTGCGCCAAGGCGCTGCACTACGCGCATACCCGCGGCGTGATCCACCGCGACATCAAGCCCTCGAACATCATGCTCACGCAGGATTCCGACGTGCGCATCATCGACTTCGGCATCGCGCTGGTGGCGGATTCCGAGATCTCGCGCATCGAGGGCATCGCCGGCTCGCCGTCCTACATGTCGCCCGAGCAGGTGCAGAGCCTGGAGCTCACGCACCACTCGGACCTGTATTCGCTGGGCGCGGTGATGTACGAACTGCTGACCGGCATCCGGCCGTTCCGCGCCGGGAATCTCGTCAAGCTGCTGCACCAGATCGTGTACGCCACGCCGCCGCCGATCCACACGCAGCGCAAGGACGTGCCCGAGGAGCTCGAGGAGATCGTCGCCACGGCGATGCAGAAGACGCCGGACAAGCGCCACAAGTCGGGCGCCGATTTCGCCGCCGAGCTGACCCGCGTGCACCAGCGGCTGCGCGAGCAGAACGCGCGCATCGACCAGCAGGCGCAGTTCGACGTGCTGCGGCGCCTGCGCTTCTTCCACGAGTTCTCGCACGCCGAGATCTGGGAAGTGCTGCGCGCCAGCTCCATGACCGAGTACCCGGCCGGCGAGGAGATCGTCAAGGAAGGCGAGATGGACGATCGCTTCTACATCCTGGTCGCGGGCAAGTGCGTGGTACAGCGCCACGGCAAGACGCTCGGCACCATGGAGTCCGGCGACTGCTTCGGCGAGACCAGCTACGTGCGTGGCGCGCGCCGCACCGCGACCATCCGCGCCGAGACGCCGGTGTCGGTGTTGCGCGTGTCCTCGACCCTGCTCGAGCAGGTATCGGCCGCCTGCCAGCTGCGTTTCAACCGCGTGTTCCTGCGGGCGCTGGTGTCGCGCCTGCAGGGCAATGAACCGGCAGTCGAGTAAAACCGTCCGTTCGCTGGTTGCTAGAAGCTGAACTGCGTCCGCAACGCGAACACGTCCAGGTCCTGGCCGATTTCGACTCCGACGGGTGGCGTGTTCGGTGCGGCGCCGAACGGTGCCACATCGAGGGGGCCTGCGGGGTTCAGCCGATCCACGTCGATGAGCAGGTAGTTCACCATGATCTTGACGTTGGGGTTCGGAAACCAGTTCACGCCCAGCGTCCAGACCTGCTGGTCGCCGCCGCGCACGCTGCCCGGCGCGGCCGCGGTGCCTTCCAGCCCTGGCTCGAAGTTCAGGTTCATGCGGCTGTAGCGCGCCGCCAGTTCCCAGGCGCCGAAACCACCGCTGCCGGAGAACGGCATCCGGGCCCGCGGACTCTGGAACGAGCCACTGGCCGCGTTGTAGCGCCGGCGCTCGCCGGTCAGGATCCAGCTGCCCTGCAGGTAGTAGCCGGTGAAATCCGGGTCGGGAAGATCGGCCGACGCGCGGCGCGCGACGTCGAACCAGAAGTGCTCGCCCTGTAGATAGAGGCTCTTCCAGCTCGCGCCGAACTCGAGGCCGTAGACGCCGGCGCTTGCGGCGTCGATGCTGCCGGTGTCGATGAGCCGCACGCCGTCGGCGCGGATCTCGGGCCGCTCGCGAAAGCGCAACGGATGGCGCAGCGAGCTGCCCTGGCCCTGGTCGGCCGGGGAGAACACGTAGCTGCCCGAGACGCCGGTGTGCACGTTGTAGTCCTCGCCGGCGGCCACCAGGAACCCGGCGCGCGCCACCGCGGCGGCCTGCACGTCGAACACCTCGGCATCGTTGACGGTGCGCGTGGTGAGCGCCAGCGAGCTCATCCAGCGCGCGCCATTGGCCTTGACCGCGACGCCGATGCGGCCGTCCGCCCCGGCCAGCGAGCGGGACAGCTCGCCCGCGCTCGAGCGTTCCAGGAACGGCAGGTCTTCCGGCGACGTGCCGTCGTCCATGTTGGAGGCCGGCGAGAAGGCGCCGAGCTGCAACGTGAACGGCGCGAAGCCGCTGTAGGCGATCCAGGCATCGTTGATGCGCGTCGGACCCTCGGTGCCGGAGCCGCCGAGCTCGAGCAGCAGCCGGTAGCTGAAGTCGCCCGCCATGCTGCCTTCGACGCCGAGTCGCGCGCGGCGGAAGAAGAACCCGTCGCTGAAATCCCGCGCCGCGGCGTTCTCGCGGTTCGGCGCATTGCCCACCGAGCCGCGGCGGAAGTCCGAGGCCAGCGCGCCGGCAGGGGCTTCGCCGTACATCGCGCCGTCGAGCTGCACGTTGGCACGCAGGGCGATCGAAGAGCGGCCGTCGGCCGCGCTGATCGTCGGGCGATTGTTGTTGAATGCGACCTGCGGAGCTTCCTGGGCCGAGTCTTTCGACTGGCCGAGCTGCCGGGTCAGCTCCTCGAGCTGCGCCTGTTGTGCCGCGAGCAGCTTTGCCTGGGCTTCGAGCTGCGCTCGTTGCCCGGCAATGGAGGCGCGCAGCGCTTCGACCTGTTTTTCGAGCGCGGCGTCATCGGCGAACGCGGTCGGGCCGGCGAGACCGCACAGCAGCGCGGCCATGGCGGATCGCAGCAGCAGCTTGTCGTTCATTTCTTCAGTTCCACGAATCCGAACCGGCGCCAAGTCTCACCGACCTGCGGGCTGGCGAGATAATTGAGATACGCAATCGCCTCAGGGCGCGCACCCCGGAGCGCCGCGCCCGGATAGGTGATGGGCGCGTGGGTGTTCGCGGGGAAGGTGTCGACGATCCGCACCCTGGAATCGAGCAGCGCATCGGTGGCATAGACGATCCCGAGCGGCGCCTCGCCCCGCGAGACGAACATCAGGGCACTGCGCACGTTGTCGGCGCGCGCCAGGCGGTTTCGGACTTCGTCCCAGAGACCGAGCGAGACCAGCGCCGAACGCGCATAGCGACCGGCCGGCACGATGTCCGGGTCGCCGGTGGACAGGCGTCCGCCGCCGAGCGCGGCGAGCAAAGGAAACCCCGGTGCGATCCTGAGCTCGATCCTGCTGTCGGCCGGGGCGATCAGCACCAGCCGGTTGCCCACCAGGTCGCGGCGCGTCGCGGTGTCGATCAGATGGCGCTCTTCCAGGTAGTCCATCCATTGCGGGTCGGCCGAGATGAACACCTCTGCCTGTCCGCCGGCTTCCACCTGCCGGGCGAGCACCGAGCTCGCGGCGAACGCCAGCTTCACCGGCAGGCCACCCTGTTGTTCGAATCCCCGGGAGATCTCGCCGAGCACGTCCGTGAGCGAGGCCGCGGCGAACACCAGCAGTTCGCGCCGCTCCGCTCCTTCGGCATGCAGCGGAGCGATGGCGGCGAGCAACGTGATGACGAAGCTGGATGCCCGGCGCGTCATCCAGAAGCCCATGGGGAAACCTCGCTGCCGGTGGTGTCGGCGTGCGTTATACACGTCCGGCCGCGCTCCAGGCGCGACTTTCGCCAGCGCGTGGCCTAGAGGTTGCCGTGCAGCCGGTAGCGTGCCGACAGCTCGATGCGGGTCTCGGCGGCGAACGGCGGCTCGCCGAACTCGGCGGTGCGCGCCGGGACGTCGCTTGCGACGCGCAGCCATTCGAGCGCGAAACGCCAGCGGTCATCCCGCTCGAAGGTCCACGCCGCGGTCCAGGCGTGGCCGTCCTCGCTTCCTGCCCAGTTGGCGTGCTGGTCGAATTCGACCTCGAACGCATCGTAGCGCGCCGCCAGCATGTGCCGGCCCCAGCGCTTCGCCAGCAGCGCCGACTGCGAAGCGTATTCCCAGAGAAGCAGGCGGAACGGATTGATGGCGGTCTCGCCCTTCAGCGCCTGCACCAGCACCGTCCAATTGTTGCCCGTTTCGATGCGCAGCGCCGCGGCATCGAAGCGGGTGTCCCACGCCATGTCGCGCAGCTCCGCGGATTGCTGCGTGGGATCGCCTCGATTGTCGTAGTGCAGGAAGTTGAACACCGCACGATCCAGGTAGCGCGCCTGCGCGCCCACGTAGTAGCCCGCACGATCGTCGATCTCGTGGAACAGTTCCTTCCTGGATTTGGTGAGATCGGTTTGCGGGCTGCCCACGCGACCGAACAGCGTGGTCTGCCGGTCGTGCAGCGCGAAGCCGTGGTCCGCGAGCATCGTGCCCGCGGGATCGTTCCAGCCGAACACGGCGCCGGTGAACTGGAAATCGAAGGCGCGTCCCTGGCGCGTGCCCAGCCAGTCGAACTGGCCCTCGAGCCCGATGGTGCGGATCTCCTCGCCGATCCAGGTGCCGATGGCCGAGGGCGTGATGCTGTATGGCGATTCCCAGCCCAGCGCGCGGCTTTCGAGCGACAGCGGTGGATAGAACGCGCCCAGCCGGACGCGCGACCGCCAGCCGGCGCGCGGATAGGGCCGGTACTCGAGCCACGCTTCGGTCAGATCGATGGGGTTCTTGTCGTCGTCG
>DASTHJ010000414.1:0-4870 GCA_035718265.1 Steroidobacteraceae bacterium
GCGCCGTCGTAGTACAACAGCCCGCCCGCGTCGTGGACGATCTTCGCGACCTCCTTGATGCGGCGCTCGAACACGCCGCAGGTCGAAGGGTTGGTCAGCATGATGCCCGCGGTGTTCGGTCCGACCGCGGCTCGCAATGCCTCGACGTCCACGTCGCCGTCGTCGTTGACCGGAATCTCCCTGACCACGCAGCCGCACATGGTGGCGGTGGCGGGATTGGTGCCGTGCGCCGCGATCGGCACGATGATCTCGTTGCGCGCCAGGTCGCCGCGCGCGCGGTGATACGCGCGGATCATGGCGACGCCGGCGAACTCGCCGTGCGCACCGGCCATCGGCGAGAGCGCGACGCCCTGCATGCCGGTGACTTCCTTGAGCATCTCCTGCAGCTCGAACATGCAGGCGAGGAAACCCTGGCCGGTGGATTCCGGCGCCAGCGGGTGGCGATTCAGGAACCCGGGCAGCATCGCGTACTGGTTACAGGCCTTCGGGTTGTACTTCATCGTGCACGAACCCAGTGGATAGAAGTGCGTGTCGATCGAGAAGTTGAGCTGCGAGAGCCTGGTGAAATGGCGCACGACTTCGAGCTCGCTGACTTCCGGCAGCATGGGCTTGCTCTTGCGGCGCAGGTTCCCGGGGATGTCCTGCGCGACCGCATTCGGCGTGCCGGGTTCGGTGGGCCACTGGCCGACCGCGCCGCGCATCGGCCGCGAGTACTCGAAGATGACCTTTTCGGGATGTTTGAGCATTGCCATGGAATTCTTTCCTCAGGCGGCGCGAACCGCGGCCTTCAGGGTTTCGGCGAGCGCGTCGGCATAGGCCTTGATATCGGCGGCGGTGCGCGTCTCGGTGGCGCACACCAGCAGCGCATTGCCGAGCTCGGGATAATCGGCCGACAGATCGAAGCCGCCGACGATGCCGCGGCGCGCGAGCTCCGCGAGCACCGGCGCGACGGGCCGGTCGAGCAGCAGCACGGCCTCGTGGAAGCGCGGCTTCTCGAATGCCAGCTTCACGCCCTTGAGACGCGTCAGCGCGCCGACCAGCTCACCGAGATTGCGATGACACTCGTTCGCCACGCGCGCCAGGCCCTCCGGGCCCAGCAGGCTGAGATAGATCGTCGCAGCAGTGACCAGCAGGCCCTGGTTCGTGCAGATGTTCGAGGTGGCCTTGCCGCGGCGGATGTGCTGCTCGCGGGCCTGCAGCGTGAGCGCGAATCCCTGCTTGCCGTTGGCATCCACGGTGCGGCCGACGATGCGTCCCGGCATCTGGCGCACGTTCTCCATCCGCGTGGTCATGAATCCCGCATACGGACCACCCGAGGACAGCGGCACGCCGAGCGGCTGGCAGTCGCCGCAGGCGATGTCGGCACCCTTCGTGCCCCATTCGCCCGGCGGCTTCAGGATGCCGAGCGAGGTCGGATTCACCGAGGCGATGACCAGGATGTTGTGGGCATGCGCCCAGTCGGTGATCGCGTCCACGTCCTCGAGCACGCCGAAGAAATTTGGCTGCTGGATCACGATCGCGGTGATGTCCTCGCCCTCGTATTTCTTCAGGTCGGCGAGCGCGAGCGCTCCTTTCGGGCAGGCGACCTCGTCGAAGCGCACGCCCTGCCCCGTGGCCGTGGCCACCGCCACCTTGCGGTAGTTGGGATGCACGGTGGTCGGCAGCAGGATGCGCTGCGACCTGGACTTGCGGTGCGCGCGGATCGCCATCAGCGAGGACTCCGCCACCGCCGAGCCGCCGTCGTAAAGCGAGGCATTCGACACGTCCATGCCCGTCAGCGACGTGATCATGGTCTGGTATTCGTAGATGAGCTGCAGCGTGCCCTGCGAGGCTTCGGCCTGGTACGGGGTGTAGGCGCTGTAGAACTCGCCGCGCGTCGTGATGGCCCACACCGCCGACGGGATGTGATGCTCGTAGGCGCCGGCGCCGATGAAATTCAGCGGCGCGCCGTCGCGCGCGGCACGCTCGGTCATCAGCCGGCCGATCTGCATTTCGTTGAGCGCGTCCGGTATGCCGGCCAGCGACGCGATGCGCAGCTCCTTCGGGATCTCGTCGAACAGGTCGTCGATCTTCCGGGCGCCGATCGCGGCGAGCATCTGCTCGACGTCCTCGGGGGTGTGCGGGATGAATGGCATGCTCAGCCCTCCGCGGCCAGGTGCGCCTGGTACTCGGCGGCACTGAGCAGTCCCTGGGGCGCACCCTCCGGCTTGACGCGCGCGATCCAGCCGCCGCCGTAGGGCTCGGAATTGATCAGCTCCGGCTGGCTGCCCAGCGCGGCATTGCCTTCGATCACCGACCCGGCGATCGGCGAGTACACGTCGGAGGCTGCCTTCACCGACTCGACCACCGCGAACGCGTCGCCGGCCTTCACCGACTTGCCGCTCTCGGGCACCTCGACGAACACCAGGTCGCCGAGCGCGCCCTGCGCGTGGTCCGTGATACCCACCTCGACGTTGCCGTCGGCCAGCGTGCGCACCCACTCGTGCGACTTGGTGTACTTGAGATCGGCCGGAATGTTGCTCATGGAAGTTGCTCCGTTGGAATTCTTCAACTGACCAGGACCTGGCCCTTGCGAACGAAGGGCGCCTTGACCACGCGCGCATTGAGTAGTTTGCCGCGCACGTCCACCTGCACCGTGGCGCCGGTGTCGCGCGGCACGCGCGCCAGCGCGATGGACTTCTCCATCGTCGGCGAGAACGTGCCGCTGGTGATCTCGCCCTCGCCCGCCGGGGTGACGACCCTCTGGTGGCCGCGCAGCACGCCGCGGTCGTCCAGCACCAGCGCGACCAGCTTTTTCCCGAGTCCGGCCGCCTTGAGCGCCTCGAGCGCCTTGCGGCCGATGAAGTCGCGTGCCGGATCGTCGAACGACACGGTCCACGCCAGGCCCGATTCGAGCGGGTTCTGCGACTCGTCCATGTCGTTGCCGTAGAGATTCATCGCGGCCTCGAGTCGCAGCGTGTCGCGCGCGCCGAGGCCCGCGGATTTCACGCCGTGCGCATTGAGCTCGCGCCACAGGTCGGCGGCCTCGTGGGCCGGCAGCATGATCTCGAAGCCGTCCTCGCCGGTGTAGCCGGTGCGCGCCACGAACCAGTCGTCGAGCTGCGTGCCGAAGAACACCTCGAGCGCCAGCGCCGTGTCGCGATGCCCGGGAGGCAGCAGCTCGGCCACGCGCGCGCGCGCGTTCGGGCCCTGGATCGCAACCATGGCCAGGTCGGTGCGCTCGGTGAGCTCGACGCCGAAAGGCCCGGCGACCTGGCGCATCCAGGCGAGGTCCTTGTCGCGCGTGCCGGCGTTGACGACGATGCGGAAGAAATCCGGCTCGATGAAATAGATGATGAGGTCGTCGATCACGCCGCCCTGCTCGTTGAGCATGCAGCTGTACAGCGCCTTGCCGGACGTGGTCAGTCTGGCGACGTCGTTGGCCACGAGCCTGCGCAGGAAGTCGCGCACGCGCGCGCCGCGCGCATCGATCACGCACATGTGCGAGACGTCGAAGATGCCGGCATTGCGGCGCACCGCGTGGTGCTCTTCGATCTGCGACCCGTAGTTGACCGGCATGTCCCAGCCGCCGAAATCGACCATGCGGGCGCCGAGCGCGACGTGCAGGTCATATAGAGGTGTGCGTCTGCCCAAGACCTTCTCCCGGTGCGCCGCGCCGTGCACCAATAAAAAAGGCGGGGAAAGGGTCGCGTCGCCACCCTTTCCCCGCCCCTCTGTCCTTGGACCTGAGAGATCGGGCCCGCCGCCTGACGGCGCGGACCGCACCCCTTCGGTGGATGGCCGCGACTCGCGTCGGACCATCGCTCTCCAGAGCCCGCCTTCAAACCCTGCCGTACGTTTGCCTGAGCGTTTCCGGGCGGAAACTTGCGCCTTCGGCGCCCTCGTAGAGGGTCTCTCGGACAGAGTCTGGTCAATTGGCGAACGGGTGGCATCATATCAGCCCCTTCCCGCACGCACGAGCGAGACTTGCATGAAAACGCGCCGCACCACGCTGGCGGCCGCCCTGGTGGCCGTGGCGTCGCTGCTGTCGGTGGCCAGTCCAGCCAAGGACGACGGCACGCGCGCGGCCGCGCTGCGCGCCGCCGAGGTCGCGCGCTTCGCGGCCAATGTCGACGCGGACGCCGCCGCGCTCGACAAGCTGCTCGACGCCGGCCTCGAGTACGCGCATTCCAACGGCAAGTTCGACGGCAAGGAGTCCTTCATCCGCTCGCTGAGCGACGGTTCGATCGACTACCTGGCGATGACGCCCGAGATCCAGAGCCTGCGCGTGTTCGGCGACGTCGGCGTGATCCGCGGCGAGGCCCGGGTCAAGGTCGCGATCGGCGGCCAGTCCCACGAGTTCACGCTGGGTTTCAGCGACGTGTGGCTGTGGAAGGACGGCCGCTGGCAGATGACCGCGTGGCGTTCGACGCGCCTGCCGGATGCGCCCGCGAAGTAGTTAGAGAACGCGACACTCCCTTGCACCTGCATTGCGTCGAATGAGCCATCCGCGCCGCAAGACCATACCCGTGAGCGTCGGCCCCGTGACCGTCGGCGGCACCGCGCCCATCGTGGTGCAATCGATGACCAACACCGACACGGCGGACGTGGAAGGCACGGCGCAGCAGGTCAAGGCGCTGGCGCGCGCCGGCTCCGAGCTGGTGCGCATCACGGTCAACGAGGCCGAGGCCGCCGCGGCGGTGCCGCGCATCCGTGAGCGCCTGGCGCAGCTCGGCGTGACCGTGCCCCTGATCGGCGACTTCCACTTCAACGGACACAAGCTGCTGCGCGAGTACCCGGACTGCGCGGCGGCGCTCGCCAAGTACCGCATCAACCCGGGCAACGTCGGCCGCGGCAGCCGGCGCGATCCGCAGTTCGCCGAGATGATCGA
>DASTHJ010000415.1:0-5824 GCA_035718265.1 Steroidobacteraceae bacterium
CGTACAGGCTGCCCGACGCCTGCAGCCGGTAGCCGATGCAGTTGTGCTGCGCGAGATCGGCCAGCGATTCCGGCTCACCCTTGGCGCGTAGATAGTCGGGCGCGGCGACCATGATCATGTCGAACGGGTCGGTGAGCCGCACGGTCACCATGTCCTGCTGCACGGCCTCGCCGAGGCGGATGCCGGCGTCGAAGCCCTGCGCGACGATGTCGACGAAGGCTTCGTTGCTGTGCACTTCGACGGTCAGGCGCGGGTGTTCCCAGGCGAGCCTGGCGAGCACGCGCGTCAGGCCCATCGCGAACGCGACGTGCGGCGCGTTGATGCGCAGCGTGCCGGTGACGGCGCCGCGCGCGGCGCTCAGCGACTCGACGGCGGAGCCGATGTCATCCAGCGCGGATTCGAGCGTGGCGATCAGCTTCGCGCCGGCCTCGGTCAGCGACACGCTGCGCGTGGTGCGCGCGAACAGCGGCTCGCCGAGCCGGTCCTCCACGGCCTTGACGGCGTGACTGACAGCCGAGGCGCTCATGTTCAGCACGGACGCCGCGGCGGCGAAGCCCCGCTGGCGCGCCACGGTGACCACCACGGGCAAGTGGGCCAGCAGATCGCGATCCATTGATGCACCTCATCGAATAACCCATCCGATTTCAGCGCGTTTATCTCACAGATTGGGCGAATTAGGCTGTTCTCCAACGCGGCGCGCGCCGCGACCAACCCCTGAAACCCGGCATTCAAAGGAGAACGACCATGAGCACCCCCAAGACCTGGTTCATCACCGGCGCCTCGTCCGGCTTCGGCATGGCCTTCGCCGAGTTCGCGCTGGCGCGCGGTGACAACGTGGTCGCCACGGCGCGCAACGTCGGCAAGCTCGAGGCGCTGGTGGCGCAGGCGCCGGCGCGCGTGCTGGCGCAGAAGCTCGACGTCACGAAAGTGGCCGACATCGGGCCGGCCATCGACGCGGCCGTGCGGCGCTTCGGGCGCATCGACTATCTATTCAACAACTCGGGGTACGGCATCGTCGGCGCGGTCGAGGAGACCAGCGACGCGGAGCTGCGCGCGGTCATGGACACGAACTTCTTCGGTGCGATCGCGGTGACGCGCGCGGTACTGCCGGTGATGCGCGCGCAGCGTTCGGGGGCGATCGTCAACATCTCGTCGATGGGCGGGCAGATGTCGTTCGAGGGCGTGGGCGCGTACTCGGCGTCGAAGTTCGCGCTCGAGGGGATGTCGGAGGCGCTGGCGCTGGAAGCGGCGCCGTTCGGCATCAAGGTGCTGATCGTCGAGCCGGGCGCGTTCCGGACGGAGTTCGGCGCGGGCGCGCTGCGCTTCATGCCGGTGAGCGCGGCGTACAAGGACGTGCTCGGCAACGTGCGCGACCTGATGCATGGCATGGACGGGGCGCAGCCGGGGGATCCGGCGAAGGCGGCGCGCGCGGTGGTGGCGGCGCTGGAGGCGGATGTCACGCCGTTGCGGCTGCAGCTCGGCGCGGATGCGATCGGCGCGGTGCGGGCGCATGCGGAGAGGTTGTTGAAGGACCTGGCGCAGTGGGAGCGCGTCGGGACGGAGACGGCGGTGGTGGTGGGCGGTGGTGGTGCCGGGCACCAATTCCCGTAATTGAGTCCGCGATCCCGTGCGCGCCAACGCTCGCTCAATTACGGGAATTGGTGCCCGGCACCACCACCGCCCGGCACCACCACCACCTTCTCCCGCGCCGCGTGTACGCGCTCGGCTTCGGCTTCAAAGCTGCGTGCCTGGGCAGCATGGCCGAGTGCCTTCGCGGCGTGGGCGCGCAGGTGGTACAGCTCTTCGATGTCGGGGTGCGTGGGTTCGCGGTGTTCCAGGTAGATGCCGAGGGCTTCCTGCAGGTGTTGCTCGGCGAGCGCGGCACGATGGAGCTTCAGTTCAATGGTCGCCTCCTCGATCAGGATCTGGCCGACCAGCGGATGGCGCGGGCCATAGTGGGCCTTCACGCGCTCGAGGATTTCCCCGAGCTGGGCCAGTCCCGGTTCCAGGTGCCCGAGCTCGCCCTCGTTGATCGCATACTGCATGCGCATGATGAGCACGGTGCGATGGCCCTCGTCGTAGCGGCTGCGCGCCGCGTCGATCGCCTGCTGCAGGTACGGACGCGCGCTCTCGGGCCGGCCGCTCTTGCGCAGGCAGTTGGCGAGGTGCATGAGACGGAACGCGGTGGCGGCGTTGCCCTGGCCGTAGATCTGTTCGCTGAGCGCCAGCGCGCGGCGCAGCATCGGCTCGGCGCGCTCGAAGTGACGTTCGTCCGCCAGCAGTATGCCCAATGAGCCGTAGAAGTCCGCCAGCCGACCCGGCGCCGGGACCTGCGCGTGCTCCAGGATGTCGATGGCGCGCTGGTAGTAAGCCATCGCACTCGATTCGCGCCCGAGCTTGCGCTCGGTTTCGGCGATCGAGTTGAGGACTTCCGCGACGGCGGGATGTTGCGCGCCCAGGGTCGACTCCATGATCGACAACTGCCGGGCATAAGCCTCCGAGGCGCTCCGGAAGTCGCCCAGGTTCCACAGGATCCTGCCCGTGAGGCCCACGGAATCCGCGACGCGCAGATCCTTCTCGCCGTAGCGCGCCGTCATGTAGCTGACTACTTCGCGCGCCAGCGGCAGCGCCTCCTGGTCGTGACCCATTTCGTTCAGCACTTCGCTGAGATTGGCTTCGGCGCTGCGCGTCTCGGGCTGGTCTTCGCCGAGTGCCTGCCGCAGCGAGGCCAACGCGGCGCGCGCCTCGGCCAGCCCTTCGGCGGGCTGGTCCATGCGCAGCAGCGCCCAACCCAGGTTGATGCGCGCATTGGCACGCGCCGCCACGAACCGCGCGGCCTCATCCTGCGCTTCGGGACCTGCGACTTGCAGCGCGGCCCGGGCCGCGTCGCGCGCGGCCGGATAGTCCTGGCGAAGATACGCCGCGCGGGCGAGCACCGTGTGCGCCTGCACCAGGTCGGCGGCGTAGTTGGTGTCGTCGCGTCCGGCGGTGGACAGCACGTCGATGACCTCGCGCGCCAGCGTCGCCGCGGTCGCCTGCTGGCCGAGGCTGGCGTAGGCGCGGGCCATGGTCAGCCGCAGTCGTGCCGCGACCAGCGGCTGCCCGGCGAGATCCGCGCCGATCTGCTCGGCGCTCCGGTCGAGCAAGGTGCGCACGCTGAGATCGTCGTCGTGCTCGTACGGATTGGCGGATGACAGCATCGATACCAGGAAGTCGGACATGCGCTGCGCGCTCGTGGCCGCGACTTGCGCCTTGTTGCGTTGCGCGATCACCTGCAGCGTGGCGACGAACGACAGCGTCAGCACCGCGACGGTCAGCAGCACGCCGACGGGATGCCGCCGCACGAAGCGCTCCGCGAGATAGGCGGCGCCATCGCCGCGCGCCTGCACGGGCAGGTTGCGCAGGTGGTTCTCGATGTCGTCGTGCAAGGACTGCACGGAGGAATACCGGCGCCGCGGCTCCTTGTGCAGGCAGGTCATGACGATGGTATCGAGGTCGCCCTGCAGCTGGCGCTCGAGCCGCGCGGGCGAAGTGCCGCGATTGGCGCTCACGTCGGCCGCGGAACTGTCGTCGGACTGCGCGTTCTGCCGCAGCGCCACGCTGGGTCGCGGCGGCGTGTCTTCGAGGATCGCCCGCACCATCGCGGTCGGTAGTTTGCCGTCGTTGCGGAAGGGGCTGCGCCCGCACAGCAGCCGATACAGCAGCAGGCCCAGGCCGTGCACGTCCGTGGCCGTGGAGACCGCTTCGCCGCGCAGCTGTTCGGGGCTTGCGTACTCGGGCGTGAGGATGCGCTCGCTGGCCACGGTGACATCGGTGTGCATCGCACCCGGTCCCAGCACCTTGGCGATGCCGAAGTCGAGCAGTTTCGGCACGCCCTCCTCCGTCACCAGGATGTTGGAGGGCTTGACGTCGCGATGGACCACCAGGTTGCGGTGAGCGTGATCCACGGCGAGACACACCTTCTGCACCAGCCGCAGGCGCTCGGCGACGCCGAGCCGCAGCCGATCGCAATATACGTCGATCGGCTCGCCGCGCACGTACTCCATGATCAGGTAGTGCAGGCCGTCGTCGGTGACACCGCCGTCGAGTAGTTTGGCGATGTAGGGATGATCCAGCCCGGCGAGCGTCTGCCGCTCCGCGCGGAAGCGCTCGACGAAGTCCTCGCGGGCGATGAGCGGCGGCAGCACCTTGATCGCCACCTGGTGCTCGAACTGCGCGTCGGCGCGGCGTCCCAGGTAGACGCTGCCCATGCCGCCGGCGCCGAGCAGCCGGACCAGCACGTAGGGGCCGATGCGCCGGTCCTGCAGTGAAGAGGTCGCCTGCCGCACGACCTGCGCCGCGGCGTGGGCGATGCGGCGGGTCACCGCGCCAGCCTCGTGTGCCTCCTGGTCGCCGGCGTCCGCGGCCGCCAGCAGGTCGCGCAGCTGCTCGCGCAGCTCTGCGTCGTCGCCGCAGGCCGCGGCGACGAACGCCGCGCGTTCCGGCGGCGCGATGCGTTGCGCCTGCTCGAACAGCTCGCAGAGCCGCTGCCAATGTTGTTTGGGGTCGGCCACTGCCGCGGAGGATAGACCCGGAGCGGCGTCGCGGGGCAGCGATGGCAAATTTTCCGCCGGTTCCTGCTTTTACCAGCAGGGAGGTGGCTCATGGGAAACGACAAGGGAGGCGCCGCGCCGCGGATTGCCGCCGGCCTGCTCATCGCCTTGCTGGCGGGGTGCGGGGGCGGAGGCGGAGGCGGCGGAGCATCCGGGCAGAACGGCGGGAACGGAGGTGGCGGCGCCCCGCCCCCGCCCCCGCCTGCCAACGACAATGCGCCGACGATCAGCGGCACGCCGCCGGATCTGGCCCGCGTGGGTGAGAGCTATTCGTTCTCGCCGACGGCGGACGATGCGGACGGCAACACGCTGCTGTTCACGGCGGAAAACCTGCCGTCCTGGGCGTTCATCGACCCCGGCACCGGCGTCGTCTCCGGCACGCCGGACGCGGCAGCCGTCGGCAACGCGGACGACATCACGATCTCCGTGAGCGATGGCAAGTTCACGACGCAGCTCGCGCCGTTCCGCATCAGCGTGGTCTATCCACCGGTTTCGCGGGACGACATCGCGCCGGCGCCGACCGCGCAGGTCACGGACACGGCCGAGGGTTACGACCTGGTCGGCGACGCCGCGGTGACGGTCGGCGATCTCGTGACGGATCTCACCAATGCCGACCTCAGCCTGCGGTTCGATTCGTCGGGCCAGCTCATCGGCATGACGGGCACGGTCGACGTGCCGCAGCGCATCGCGCCGATGCTGACCGCCGAGAGCAAGACCCATGTGGCGGTGGGCCTGTATTCCGGCGCCGAGCTCAATGCCAGCGTGGACATGGGCCCGGACTCGATCTCCGGCATCCTGCTGCGCGATGCGGGGAGGTACATGGTGTACTTCCTGAGCAGCGATTCGAGCTTCACGTTCACCGGTCCCAGCGACAAGGTGACGCCGATTTCGCTGAATCTCGGCTCCGCGCAGTCGCTGCTGATCACCGATCCGAGCGATCCATTCTTCTATCTGTTCGGGTACGTGAACGGCACGGGCTTCGGGATGGGGAATTCCGAGCACGGGCTCATTCCCTGGCGCACGGTGTTCGAGGACGACGGGCCTGATGCGTTTCCGGCGCTGCAGCCGTTCTCGGGCACCGATGTGTACAAGGGCACGATGCCGCTGGGCTTCAAGGTCGTGGACCTGCTTCAGCTTACCGGCACGGGGGTATGCAGTCCGCCGCCGCCGTTCAAGTCGTGCGAGCTCGACTGGCTGGATGTGCTGACTTCGCTGGCGAACGACGATCTGCA
>DASTHJ010000416.1:0-9490 GCA_035718265.1 Steroidobacteraceae bacterium
GCGTGGCTTCGCCGACATGGCTGCCGAGCAGCACGACGCTGCCGACGATGCCGATCGCCACGGCGGAGCGCGCGATCATCGGCAGCACGCCGTCGGCGGTCTGGAAGCGGTCCCACCAGTCGAGCTTCTTCTGCCGCGGCCTTTCCTTGCCGTGCAGCAGCGTGGGGTACACCGTCGGTGCGACCGACGGCGGCGGCGCCTCGGCGGCCGGTAGTTTGTCGCGTGTGAATCGCGCCACCTGGCTTTCTGCCAGCAGGAGCTGCTCGAGCGCGGCGGTGCGCAGGCGCGCGAGCGCCTGGAGGGCGGCGCCGATCCAGCCGTCGACGACCTCGAACCACTGCGCGATGTTCTCGCGCACCGGCGGTGGCAGCTTGAATTCCTCGAGCATGGCCGGCCAGTCCTGCACCTCGAGGCGCCGCAACAGCGTGCGATCCAGCGTGAGCTGCGCGGCGCTCGCGTACACCGCCGCCAACGGCTGATAGAGCTGCTGGCAGCCCGCGAGCAGCCGATTGAGCTCGGCGGCGCTGACGCGTCCATCGGCGGTGACCACGCGATAGATGTTGGCGACGTAGCCCTGTGCATCGCGCAGGTCGGCCGCGGTGTGATCGGCGTAGTGCAGCACCGCCGCGAGTCCGCGCAGGTACTCGGGCCAGCCCTTGCCGAGCGCCTGCGCCGCCGCCAGGTGCGCGCTGCGGCAATCGCGGTCATGGTCGCGCAGTGCAGCGCGCACCGCGGCGATCTCGCGATCCAGCGCGGCGATGACGCGCGGCAGGTCGGCGCGCCGCAATTCCACGCCGTTGTGGCGGATGATGCCGCCCGGCGCCTGCGCCACCTGGTCGCGCAGCGCTTCGAGCGAATGCTTCTGCTGGAGCTTCTCGTCCAGCTCCTCGAGACGGCCGGCGAGCGATTCGGGATACAGCGCCTCGATCGCGGCCAGCGCCTCCGACCCGGGGATGTCGGTGCGATACAGCTCGGCGACCGCCGGCACGTCGCGCACCGGCGAACGCGCCAGATAGACGCCGCGGTACTTGCGGTCGAGGAATGCGCGGCCGTATTCCTTGTCGAGCCGCTCCAGGGTGCCCGACATGGGCGCAGGTTCGGTCTGCGCCTTGCGGAACACGTGCGCGGACATGCGCTCGCGCGTCGCCTGCGGGTCGTGGAACAGCTCCCAGGCGCTGCGCTCATCCACGCCCGCGGCCACGTAGCGCAGCTTGGCGTTGTGCTCGCGGTCCGCGCTCGGCGGATGCGTGAGCCACATGCGCGGCGGCTGCGCCAGCTCGGACTTGAACACGCGGTGCTGCTCGTGCGCGGAAGCGGGCATCGGCGGCGCCGCGCCGTAGGTCGGCTGGTTCAGGATCTCGCGCATGCGCTCGATGATGCGGGTGTGTACCGCGAACAGGTCGCCGATGCCGCGCTGGCGGCCGGCCTCCTCGCTGGCGAACGACAGTGTCTTGTCCCAGGCGTCGTCGGCCGCGTTCAGCTTGTGCAGCGCGTGGATCAGCGCGTCGCTTCCGGTCAGCGACACCGCCACCAGGTCCGCCTGGAATTCCATCTGGCGCGACAGCGCGCGCTGCGCGAGCAGCACGGCGCGAAACAACACGTCCATCATCGAGCGGATCGACCAGACGATGATCGACAACACCCAGCCGATCCACGCGACGCGCAGGTCGAAGCGCGACAGGCCGCGCAGCAGCCGGTCGAGCGCGTCGCGGCGCGCCACCACGTGGCCGGCGATCTGCTGCGCGATGTACACCCAGCGCCCGACGGCCATGGAGCGCTGCGCGAAATGTCCGAACTCGTGCGCCAGCACGGCCTTGAGCTCGCCGAGCGACAGCACGTTGACCAGCCCGAGCCCGATCTCCAGGTTCTTCTTCGAAGGGATCACGAGATTCAGCAGCGACAGGTCGTAGAACACCGCCGCGTTGACGCGCGGCGAGAGGTACACCTTGTGGGCGCGCGGCGCGCGGGCCTCGTCCGCGAGGCGATCGATGAACTCGAACAACGCCGGTTCGTCTTCGCGGCTGATCTCGATGTCCTCGATCTCGTAGCGGTGCTGGATGAAGAACAGCGCCTTCAGCATGAACACCGCGAGGAACGCCGCGCACAGGCCGGCAACGAAGCCGCCCAGCTCGAAGTGGCCGGCCTGGCCGAACATGCCGCCCAGCAGCCGCCACGCGGTCCACGCAAACCATGCGGACAAGGCGAAATACAGGGCGATGAACACGGTGAGGCCGAGCATGGCGAGCCATGCGTGGCGCTTGTAGGCGGACGTGGGTGCGGTCAGGTCGGGCGGGACGGCGGCAGGGCCCGGCGGGTAGGCAAATTCCATCGAGGTCTCCCACGCTCTCTTTGTTGTGATCCTAGTTTGCGCGCGGCATGCCGCGGCGGGAAGGAATTCGCAGATCCGGAACCGCGCGCCGCGGGCCACTGGAATGGTTCTCGCCGGGATCGGCGGGTGGTCAGATCATCCCGGCGCGCTTCACGGCGTGGTAGCGGTTCACCAGCTCGATGCCCAGCTGCGGCGGCTCGGCGTCGACCATCAGCGCATCGCGCGCCGCCAGCCGGTTGAAGGCGTCGCGGCGCGCCTGTTCGTACAGGTGCGCGCTGCCCACGTCGAGGGCTGCCTCGGCCGTCCCCAGCGGTTGCCCGATCAGCTCCGCGACGATGCGCTCGCGCAGGCTGGCCAGCATGACCAGGTGGCGGGAACGCAGCAGCTTCAGGGCGTGCGCGAGCTCGCTGCCGTCCTCGTCGCGGAAGTTCGTGATCACGATGACGAGCGCGCGCTTGCGCTGGCGGAGCAGCAGGTTCTGCGCCACCGACACGTAGTCCGAGTGGGTGGGCGAGGGCTGCACCGAGTACAGCTCGCCCATGAGTGCATTCAACGCGTGTGCGCCCTTGCGCGGTGCGAACACGCGCGACTCGCCTTCGGGCGTGCCGAAAGTCAGCGCGCCCACGGCGTCGCCCTGGCGCAGCGCGACGTACGACAGCAGCATCACCGCGTTCAGCACCTGGTCGAAGTGGCTGGTGCCGATGCCGGAGTCGGTGTCGTGCGCGCGCATGCGCCGGCCGCAATCGATGAGCAGCATCACGCATTGATCGCGCTCGTCCTGGAACTCGCGCAGGATGGGCTTGTTCTGGCGCAGCGTGGCCTTCCAGTCGATGTGCCGCACCGGATCGCCGTAGCGATACTCGGAAAGCTGTTTGAAGTCCGTGCCTTCGCCGCGCTGCTGGAAGGTCTTGATGCCGATTTCCTGCAGGCGGCGGTCGCCCGCGAGCCAGGCATAGCGTGCCACCTGCGCGAAGTCCGGGTACGAGCGGCGCGACTCCGATTCGCCGAGGCGCACGGCCAGCTCCAGCAGGCCGAAGCGCGAGCGGATGCGCAGGTCGGCGGGCGCGAACTCGATCTCGCCGCGCCGCAGCGGCGTCGCCTCGTAGGCGATCTCGACGCGCTTCTCCGGCAGCAGCTCGATGTGCGCCGGCAACCCGGCCAGGCGCAGGTCCGGATCGGCATGATCGAAGACCTGTGCGCGCAGGCGCCGTGCGCCCTGGGACTCGAACGCCAGGTGCACGCGCTGGCGCACGCCGATCGCGAACGCCGACGGCAGCGTGCGCACCATGCGCGCCTGCGACTGGCGCCAGGCGCGCCAGGTGAGCGCCAGGTCGAGCAGCGCGGCGAGCAGCAGCAGTCCCGCGAAGCCGGCGCTCGCCGCGCTCACCGCGCGCAGCGGAACGCCGGCGAGCAGCGCGGCCGCCGCGCCGACCGTGGCTGCCGCGCACAGCAGCAGCAGCGCCCGGGCGGGAATGACGCGCGGCTTCATGCCTCAGACGCGCGGCGCAGCCACGTTCTCGATCACGGCGCGCAGCAGCTCGTCCGGCTTGCGCCCTTCGAGCAACGCGTCCGGTGCCAGCGCGATGCGATGCCGCAGCGCCGGCAGCGCCACGCGCTTGACGTCGTCGGGGATCGCGAAGTTGCGGCCCTCGAGCAGCGCCACCGCGCGCGCGCCGCGCACCAGTGCCAGCGCGCCGCGCGAGCCCGCGCCCATGGCGAGACCCGGCCATTCGCGCGTGGCACGCGCCAGGCGCACGGCGTAGTCGATCACCTGCGCGTCGACGCGCTGGCGCGCGGCAATGGTCTGCAGGCTGGTCACGGCGCGCTCGTTGAGCACCGGCACGACCTTGGACAGGGGCAGCTGGTCGCCCGCCTGGTCGGTGGTGGCGCGGATCACCACGCCCACCTCGTCCTCGAGCGGCGGGTAGCCGATCTCGATCTTGAACAGGAAGCGGTCGAGCTGCGCCTCGGGCAGAGGATACGTACCCTCGGTCTCCACCGGATTCTGCGTGGCGAGCACCATGAAGGGCTTCGGCAGCGTGTGTGTCTGACCTTCCAGCGTGACCTGGTATTCCTGCATGACCTCGAGCAGCGCGCTCTGCGTCTTGGCGGGCGCGCGGTTGATCTCGTCGGCGAGCAGCAGGTGCGTGAACACCGGGCCGCGCACGATGCGCATCTCCATGGTCTTGGGATCGAGCACCGCGTGGCCCGTGATGTCCGAGGGCATCATGTCCGGCGTGAACTGCACGCGCCCGGTCGACAGCTGCAGCGCCTGCGCGAGCGCGCGCACCAGCAGCGTCTTGCCGAGACCGGGCACGCCTTCGATGAGCACGTGACCCGAGGCCACCAGCGCGAGCACGACCTGCTCGACCACGTGCGACTGGCCCACCAATGCCTCGCCGATACCGGCGCGCAGCTTGCCCAACAGGTCGGCGGCCTTCTGGATGGTGCTGGATTCAGTTTCCATGTCTTCCTGCTTGCTTCGTTGAAAGGTTGCGCCGCGCGGACTCGAGCAGCGCGATGGCATGTCGCAGCTCGTGCGCGCTGCGCTCTCCGGAAAAGTTCATCGCCGGTCCGAGCTCGTCGGCGCTCAGCCCGCTGCCCGCGGCCACGGCCGCAACGCGCGCTTCGCTCGACATCTGGTCGTAACCGGGAAAGCGCCGGATGGCGGCATCGCGCAGCGCCCGCAGGGTCGCGGCGTGCAATGCCTTGCCGCCGCCGAAGCGCAGCGCGAAGCGCCCGGTGCCGCGGATCTGCTCGGCCAGCGAGCGGCGCGCGGTCTGCGTCGGCGCGACCTTGGGTCCGAACGACTGGCCGGCGCGCCACAGCGCCAGCCCCACGGCCGCGATCAGCAGCAACACGGCCGGCGCGCCGAACCGCCACATGAGCCGCAGCAGCGAGGCGCGATCCTCCTCGGTGAGGAACAGGACGGCGTCGCCGCGATGCAGCTGCGCCATCGTGACGAACAGCGCCGGATGGTCGCCCTGCAGGAAGGACCGGTAGCGGAACGGCGACGCGTTGATGACGGTGACCGAGCCGCGGCCCACGGCGATGCGCAGCGCATGGATGTTCTCGCCATCGCGCAATGCCCAGAGCACCTTGCCGGAGGTCTCGAGCGCACGCGATTCGCTGACGCCGCACACGTCGAGCTCGCGCTGCGTCGCGTCCTCGCTGAACTTGCGGCATGGCTCGCCGGTGAGCTGATCGAAGAGGTATTCGGGGGCTTCCTCTTCGTCGTCATCGACTTCTTCGGATTCCTCCTCGCCCTGCGCTTCGAGGTCGACCCGGCGCACGCCACTCCAGCGCTCGAATTCCTCCTGGTCGCCGATCACCGTGCTGTCGACCACCAGGCGGCCACCGGCTTCGACCCAGCGCTCCATCTGATCGCGACGGGCGCGACTCAGGCTCCAGTTCCACGAGGACAGGAAGACCACCGAGTCCGTGCGTGGCGCCGTGAACACCCGCTCCCAGGCCGCTTCGGCGCCGAGCTCTTCGCTCATCCGCATTGCGGCATAGAACGGATTGCGCGCCGCTTCGCCCTGCAACGGCACGTAAATCTTCACCTCGCGAAAGGACATGTGGCTGCCCATCCAGGCCAGCAGCCCCACGATGGCGATGACCAGCCCTGCGCGCCAGGCGATCGACTTCATGCCGGCGCTCCGCGCGCGAACAATGGACGGCGCGTCGCTGGAGGTGCGGCGGGACGCTCGAGGTACGTGTCGAAATTCGCGCACAGTTCGTACACCACCGTGCTGTCGATGCTCAGCCCGCCGTAGATGGCGCGTTGCCAGGTGCGCACCAGGCGCGTGGCGAATTCGAGCCGCGGTGCCTCGAGCGTGCGCGCCGCGATCTCCAGGCAGTCGCCCTCGGTACTCGAGTCGCGGATCGGCACCTGGTAGACGTGCGCCAGCCGGGAGAGCAGGCCGCGGTACAGCAGCGCGAGCGCCGCACGCTGTTCGCCGCGAACCCACAGCGCGCGGGCGGTGCCGCCGATGTCGTCGGGCAGGCTTTCCGGCCGGATGTCGAGATCCTGCACGTGGGTCGGCGCGACGAACGACTTCGCCGCCAGCCGCGGCCGGCGGCCGCTCTGGAAGACGCGCACCAGCAGCACGGCGAGCGCGGCGACCAGCGCCGCGATGACCAGCCACATCAGCATCTGCGAGATCTCGCCGATCCAGCCGAACAGGTCGCCCAGCCAGGACAGCCAGCCCGGCCGATCGGAGCGCGGCTTGCGCGTCCGTTCGCGCTGCGTATCCCAGGTGAGGCGGCGGACGGTGCGCTGGGTCGCGAGATTGGGATCGGCCTGCACGGTTTCTGCCGCGCGGTCGATCTCCTCCTGCGTCGGCGGGTCCGCGGCCGCCGGCGCGGACGCAGCCGCGGCCGCGGCCGCGCCGAACCACAGGCCCAGTGCCAATGCCAGCGCCGCCAGCTCAGCTCGCGAACGCACGGCGGAATTCCTGTTCGATGTCCCAGGCCTCGAGCTCGGCACGGCGATTCAGGTACATGCCGAAGCCCGCGGCCACGTAGAACGGCTCGACGGACAGGATCGCGAGCAGATAGGCGATCGTGGCCAGCAGCGCGTCCCGCGAATCGGAGTCGTTACCGAAGATGTCGAAGTCGAAGGCGTGGCCGATGCTCCCGAACCAGGACACCAGCGACAGCAGCCCCAGAGCCAGTCCCAGCTCGGCGAACCAGAACGCCAGCGTCGTCATGAAGGCGGCGCCCGTGTGCCGGCGTCGCAGCTGCAGGATGCGCTTGCGCAGCTGGAAGAATCCGTGGCCCTCGAGCTGGTAGACCGCTTCGGTGAAGGAGCGCCAGGGCGAGAGGCGCCGCCAGCTCCAGGCGAGCAGGATGCGCCGCCACCAGACCTCGCGCTGCTCGCTCCACAGGTCGCGCACGCTGGTCGGCTGGCCGAAGGCGGCGCGTGCCAGCACGAACAGCACGCTGCGATCGAGCCACGGCTTGGCCCACCACATGAGCAGCGCCGGCCACCACGGCGAGATCTCGAACAGCGACAGCGACAGCAACGCCATCGGCACGGCGACCAGCAGGTAGCAGCGGTACACCTGCCGCCACGTCGTCTGGCACAGGCGCACGCCGAGGTCCGCGGCCTCGTGCGGTGCGCGCGGGCGCATCTGCAGGGCGAGCGAGTCAATCCGCACGGCGGCCCTGGAAGGCGAGATAGCCCAGCACGGCAATCCAGCACAGCGCGGCGACGCCGTACTTCAGCGACGGCGGCAGCCAGCGCGCCGACGACCAGAACGCCTCGATGGCGGCGGCGATCAGCAGCATCACGACGAAGCCGTAGATGATCACCATGGTCTCGCGTGCCGCCAGCGTCAGGCTCTGCACGCGCGTGTGGCGGCCGGGCGAAACCAGCGCCTGGCCGAGGCGCAGCCCGGCCGCGCCGGCCAGCACGATGGCCGTGAGCTCGAACGCACCATGCGTCACCACGAAGGAATAGAACGTCGCGCCGAGTCCGCGCTCGGTGAGGAACCCGGCGATGGCGCCGATCATGACGCCGTTGAACAGCAGGAAGAACATGCTGCCGACGCCGAAGAAGATGCCGGCCGCGAAGCACTGGAACGCGATGCCGATGTTGTTGCGGATGTAGAAGCCGAACATCATCCAGTCGGAGTCCGCGCCGCGCGCGCCGATCGACTCCGTCGCATCGGAGTACATGGCCTCGTACTGCGCCGCCTGCTCCGCGCTGGTCACGGACAGGATCAGGTCCGGGCGCTGGTAGACCAGCCAGCCGACCAGCAGCATCGGCACGAAGAACAGCGCCGCCGAGGTCCACACGTGCGCCGCGTGGGCGCGGACCGCGCGCGGGAAGTCGTACAGGATGGCCTGGCGGATGCGCGCGAGGCCGAACTCGCGACGCTGGTAGATCACCTGGTGGGCCGTGGCCGTGAGGTCGTCGAGGCGGTCGAGCAGGTAGCGCGGATAGTTGCGGGCGCGCGCCAGCGCCAGGTGCTCGCAGGCGCGGCGATACAGCTCGGCGACGCGCTCGCCACGCAATGGTTCGCCGGCATCACGCTTGTTCTCACGGCGGTCCATGATGCGCGCGAGCTGCGCTTCGAGTTCGTCCCACTCGGCGCGATACAGCTGCTCGAAGCTCAGCGGCGTCATGAGCGCCTGCCGAGCAGCCACTGCGCCACGCCGAGCACGCGGCGCGTGACCAGTTCCAGCGGCTGGCGCTGGTCGCCCTGCACGGGCGCCGCCAGTGCCGCGAGTTCCTCGAGCCGTTCGATGGTCAGCGTCGGCGCGCGCGCCGCCAGCGCGATGACCGCCGACTGGTCGCGCATCGACAGCGGCCTCGCCGGCGCGATCGGCGTCACCGCGTCGAGCGTCGCCTTGGGCGCCGGGCGGGGCAGGTGCACCACCAGCGTGGCGGCGGCGAGATCGCCGAGCCGCTTGCCGTCGGCGCGCATCAGCATGCAGACGAACGCCGCGGTGAAGCCGAACGGCAGGAAGTCGGCGAAGCGCAGCAGGTTGCGGGTCATCGAGGCCGCCGGCGTGACCGGCAGGCCGTTGTCCATGATCACTTTCAGGCCCATGGTGCGCTTGCCGGGCGTCGCGCCGGAACGGCGCAGCTCGAAGATGACCGGGTACAGCCAGATGAGCACGAAGGTGAGGATCAGCCAGAAGCCGTAGCCGAGCCCGCCCATGATGCCGGCCACGAACGCGGCGGCATAGGCGATGGCCAGGCAGATGAGAAAGTCGATGACGAACGCGCAGAAACGCGCGCTCAATCCTGCCGGGCGCATTTCCAACAAGATGCCTTCGGGCGTTTCGGCCGCGACTACCGAATCGAGCACTTTTCTTCGCAGAGACCTGTGTTGCGGGACCGGGCGATTCTCGCCCAACCGCGCGCAAAATGCCGCTTCGGCGGTGCTGGCGGTGCCGGGCACCAATTGCCGTAATTGAGACCGACGTTGGCGATACAGTCGCCGTTGACTCAATTACGGCAATTGGTGCCCGGCACCGCCAGCGGTTGACCATCTGCCAGGCCAACGCCAGCATTGCGGCCCGGTGTCCGACCCCCATTCATCGAGCACGACTTCCCTGGCCCAGGTGCTGGCTTGTCCGCGCTGCCGGCGCGGTCCCGTCTCGTTGGGGCGCGCCGGCTGGATCTGCGCCGCCTGCAGCAGCGGCTAT
>DASTHJ010000417.1:0-2998 GCA_035718265.1 Steroidobacteraceae bacterium
CCGAAGCCCGAGGAAATCGGCGAGGCCGAGCTCAACAAGGGCGGCGGCGTGCTGTACATCGGCAGCAAGGGCAAGCTGATGCACGACACCTACGGCTACAACCCGCGGCTGCTGCCGCAATCACTGCACGAGTCCGTGGGCAAGCCGCCGCAGACCTGCGAACGCATCCGGACCAGCCACGAGATGAACTGGGTGGACGCGATCCGCGGCACGCAGCAGACCACGAGCCCATTCGAGTACTCGGCACGGCTGACGGAGATCATGCTGTTGGGCGTGGTGGCACTGAATGCCGGAAAGAAAATCCGGTACGACGGACCCAACATGAAGGTCCTGAACGTACCGGATTCGGATGCGCTGCTGAAGCGCAGGTATCGGTCTGGCTGGGAGCTCGCCTAGAACGCGAACGACACCGTGAACGCGCCCGAGCGCGAGTGCCCGAATTCCTGGTCGACGTCGCGGAACATCGCCCCCATCGAGACGCTCTTGCCGAGCTTGCGCGTCAGGCTGAGCTCGTAGAAGTTGTCCCAGCCGTTGACGTCGTAGTGCCGCACGCCCTGGTTGTCGAGCACCACGCGGTTGTCCGACGACAGCTCCCATTTCAGGCGGCCGACCTTGGGCGTGAATTGCCAGTCATCCGCGAACGGGATGCGCCAGCCGACCGCGCCCGAGGTGTGCGTCAGCTCGAAATCACCCGGGTCATCGAAGAAATCCGCATGGATGGAATGCGCACGGCCCACTTCGGCGAGGAACCCCACGGACGTCTGGAAGCCGAACGAGGCGCCGAGCAGCAGCGCATCGAACTTGTAGATCTCGGTCTGGTTGTAGACCGTGCCGTTGTCCAGGCGGATGTGCGTGTATCCGCCGTATGGCGCAATGTAGGCGTGCGTCGGCTTCGCGTCCTGCGCGCGCACACCCGCGGTCGCGAGTACCGCGCCCACCGCCACCAACCACTTTGAAATCCGCATGACGTTCTCCTGGTGCGCGCCGCTGCGCGCATTGGGCCGCGACCATACGCGCGCGAATCGCGAATACTCAATACTCCCGCGACGGGTATCGGATTCTGCTACTGCCTGTCCAGCGGGGTACGACAACTCGACACCGCGCGCAGCGCGCGATCACGACACGTGATTCCCGCGTGCACGCGCCCGCCCGCGGCGCCGGTTTTGCATAACACCTGGCTCCGACAATCAATTTCGTCTTCGGGGAATCCCTGGGCTATGCTGCGGGCAGGTTTCTCGAGGCGCGACATGACTCCACAAGAACTATTACGCTTGCGAGCCGCCATCAGCCGTGATCCCGCCAATGCGGAGCTGCGTTACCTGCTCGGCGCCGAGCTCGCGGAGCGGCGCGAGTACCCGGAAGCCGTCGTGCAGATGCGCACGGCGCTCGACATCAATCCGAAGCTGCACTTCGCGCGGCTGCAGCTCGGCCTGCTTTATCTGACGATGTCACAGCCCGACGATTCGATCGCGGTCTGGGCGCCGCTCGAGGAGCTGGATGAAACCGCGGCGTTGAAGGCGTTCAAGCGCGGGCTGGAAGCGCTGATCAGGGACGATTTCCCGACCTGCATCGGCTACCTGCAGCGGGGCATCGATCTCAACAAGCACAATGTGACGTTGAATGAGGACATGACGCAGCTGATCCAGCGGGTGAAGGATGGCAGCGTGATCGCGTCACACGATGCGACGTGCGGCGATGAGTTCCGAAATCACGACGCGCCGAGCCCGACCCGGCACTGATCGCATGGAAAGCCGCTAGGGCGCCGCTCCTCTGCTACTTGTTCTCGCCTCACGGCCGCGTAATCCAAACCGCCATTTCATTCATACCGAAGTCCGGTGAATGAGGGTCAGCAGACTGGTATGACCCGCCTTCGGCCGCGGTGATGATGAAATCCAACTGTTCCAGCAGCGCGTCGTCAAGCTCTGAAAGCAGACTCAGCAAAGTATCAGTGACAGCTCGATCGACCGTACCACCTGAATCAACGCAGTAGATCTGCGGCAAACAGGAACCCGAAGGCAATCTGAGAATTTCGCAGACTAGCTTTTCATGGGCAATGATAAGGAAATTGTTCAGCCGGCACTGGACATGGCATCTCCGGCCTCTGTTGATGATCAAGAAGCTTCATCGAAGCTCTTATTTGGGGTCAAAGTGTCAAGGGATTCGCTCGGGCAGAGCGCGACCGCGCGGACATTGTGTTTCGCTATCTTGATGTCATTGGCTCTCGCACGTCGCGCATCAGCTCGTCATCTCCCTTCAACGGCCGGGCGCCTGCTTCGCGTTCATGGTTGCATGCCCCCGTGGGTCTTGTTATCAAGCGGGCGACAGCTTCTCGAATCCGGGCCACGCATTGAGCCAATTTTCCCCCGACGACTTCAGCCTGCCTTCCTGGACCTACCTGGACCCGGAATTCCTCGCGCTCGAGCGCGAGCGCATCTTCCGCCCGTCCTGGCAGGTCATCTGCCATGTGGCGGAAATCCCGAAGCCCGGCGATTACCAGTGCCTCGACTTCCTCGGCGAGTCGCTGTTCGCGATGCGCGGCAACGACGGCCAGGTGCGCGCATTCCACAATGTCTGCCGCCACCGCGCCGCGCGCCTGCTCGACGGCCCGAGCGGACACTGCACCCGCCGCATCGTATGCCCGTATCATGCGTGGTCCTACGACCTCGAAGGCCGGCTCGCCTCGGTCGGCGACCGCAGCGCGTTTCCGCACCTCGACATCGCGCGCGAATCGCTGGTGCCGGTCGAAACCCAGGTATACGCCGGTTTCGTGTTCGTGCGGCTCGCGCCGGGATTGCCCGATGTCGCCGAGATGCTGGCGCCCTACGCCGGAGAGATCGCCACGCACGAGTTCGAAAACCTCGAACCCATCGGCCGCGTGACCCTGCGTCCGCGCAACGTCAACTGGAAGAACGTCGGCGACAACTATTCCGACGCCCTGCACATCCCGGTGGCGCATCCCGGACTCACGCGACTGTTCGGCGCGAGCTACCGCGTCGAG
>DASTHJ010000418.1:0-10013 GCA_035718265.1 Steroidobacteraceae bacterium
TGCTCGACGTGAACCCGTGCGGCGTGTAGCCCAGCTCCTCGAGCATGCGCGTGGCGAGCAGCACCAGCGGCTCCTCGTCGTCGACGATCAGCACGCGCTGGCCGGCGCCGAGCGGCAGCGCGGATTCGTCGATTTCGACCGCTTCGCTCACCTCGCCGAAGCGCGGCAGGAAAACCGTGAACGTGCTGCCCCTGCCGGGAATGCTCGCCACGTCGATGGCGCCGCCGAGCTGGGTGACGATGCCGTGCACCAGTGAAAGTCCGAGGCCGGTGCCGGTTCCGACTCCCTTGGTGGTGAAGAAGGGATCGAAGATGCGATCGACGATGCCTGGCGGGATGCCGGCGCCGGTATCGGCCACCGTCAGCACGATGTGGGCTCCTGCTTCGACCGCCCCGATGGTCGCGGCGCGCGAAGACTCGACCTGTTCGACCGCGAGCTCGATGCGCAGCGTGCCACCCGCGGACATGGCCTGGATGGCATTGGTGGCCAGGTTGGCCACCACCTGGTGCACCTGGGTGGCATCCCCGAGCACGGCGGCATTACCCGCGCGCAGGTTCGTGTGCGCGGAAATCCCCGCAGGCAACTTCGCGGTGACCAGGTCGAGCACTTCGCGAACCACGCGCTCGACGTGCACCGGCACGCGTTCGCCGACCGCGCTGCGGCTGAAGGCGAGGATCCGGTCGACCAGCGCGCGTCCGCGCTCGCCGGCGATGATGATGTTGTCGAGATCGCGCGCCAGGCGGCTGCCCTCCGGCGCGCCGCGCTGCGCCATCTCGCCATAGCCAAGGATGGCACCGAGGATGTTGTTGAAATCGTGCGCGATTCCGCCCGCGAGCGTGCCCATGGCCTCGAGCCGTTGCGCCTGGCGCAGCTTGCGCTCCATCGCCTTCAGGTCTTCTTCGGCGCGCTTGCGCTCGGTGATGTCGGTGGTGGAGCCGGTCCAGCGGATCACCTGGCCGGCGCCATCGCGCCTGCAGATGCCCTGCAGGCTGTGCCAGCGGATCTCGCCGCGCACGATGTAGCGCACTTCCATGGAAAGCCGCTCACCGGTGCCGGCGAACAATTCATTTCGCGCCACTTCCCATTTCGCGAAGTCCTCCGGGTGCATCTTGATGTTCGCGCGGAAGTCGTCCCGGTTGGCCCAGGTCTCCGGGTCGTAGCCGCCCATCTCGTAGGCTTTCGGGGAGAGGAAGTACTGGTTGCTCGGGACGTGCCAGTCCCAGTATCCCGACTCGCTCGCCGCCATCGCCAGTTCGTAGCGCTCCTGCGATTCGCGCAGCGCCTCTTCGGCGCGCTTGCGCTCGGTGACGTCGCGCACTGCGCCGGTCCAGTGCGTGACCGCGCCGGAACGATCGCGCGACGCCTTGCCGGCCAGCTGCACCCAGCGGATTTCGCCATTCGCGCGCATGAAGCGGGCCTCGACGCAATAGCGTTCCGTCTCGCCGGCGAAGTGCTCGGCGATCGCCCGCTTCAACAGCGGCCGGTCTTCGGAATGGAACGGCAGGCGCGCGAGCAGATCCTCGCGGCCGGAGAAAGTCGTGTCCGCCGGCAGACCGTAGATCTCCAGCAGTCGTGGTGACGTGTAGATGGTGTCGTCGGCGACGATCCAGTCCCAGAAGCCATCGTCGCTGGCTTCCACGGCGCGCGCGTAGCGCTGCTGCTGGTCGCGTGACGCGGCGGTCCGTCGAAAATTCCACCAACCCACGGCAAGTCCTTCTTTGGAGAGCAGGAGGCATCAGCGCAATGTCGATTCCCGCCCTGCACGTGGGTACGAGAACCGGCGAAGCATACGCCGTCTGATGCAGGGTCTGCATCCCGATGGCATCTGACACAGAAGCCTCGAGCTCTGACGCAATCGCCTCATCGATGTCGCAGGGGTGATTTCGCGCGCTGGACCTGCAAACAAGCTGCGATCTGGCGGGCGTTCAATTCCTTCCCACGAGAAGCCGACAGGCCCACGCAGGGAGAACACGATGGACGCCCAGGTCAACACAAGCGCCGCCGATACCGCGCAATTGTCGATGCAGCGGATCGAGCCCGGTGCCCCGTACCAGAGTCCCGGCCCGATGCTCATCGCCTGGAAGCGCCGCCGCGTGCTGGAGCACATGGATGCCAACCTCGGTGGGCCGCTGCGGAACCGCGAGCTCGCGGCGCTGGTGGATCTCAGTGAATTCCACTTCAACGTCGCCTTCCGCAACAGCGTTGGCGCGACGCCGCACGAATTCCTGATCCGCCGGCGCATCGAGCGTGCACAGCGACTCATGCTGTCGACCGACATGCCGCTGTGCGACATCGCGGCCGAGTGCGGCCTCGCCGACCAGGCGCACTTGTCGCGACTGTTCCGCAAGGTCGTGGGCGAAACGCCGGCGGCATGGCGCAGGAGCAGGTTCAGCCTCGCGTACACAGGAGACATCGCATGAAAATCGTCGTCATTGGTGGTACCGGCCTCATCGGTTCCAAGCTCGTCAAACTACTGCGCGCCCGCGGCCAGGAAGTCCTGGCGGCGTCGCCCGACTCGGGAGTCAATACCTTGACCGGCGAGGGCCTGTCCGCGGCACTGCGCGGCGCGCAGGTGGTGGTCGACGTCTCGAATTCGCCGTCCTTCGAGGACGCGGCGGTGTTGAAGTTCTTCCAGACCGCCACCGGCAATCTGCTGGTCGCCGAAGCGGCGGCCGGAGTGCGACATCACGTCGCGCTGTCGATCGTCGGCGCGGATCGCCTGCCGCAGAGCGGCTACCTGCGAGCCAAGGTGGCGCAGGAGAACCTGATCAAGTCATCCGGCGTGCCGTACTCGATCCTGCGTTCCACGCAGTTCTTCGAATTCGTGGGGCGCATCGCGGACTCGGCCACCGAGGGAAATACCGTGCGGCTGCCCACCGCCTTCGTGCAGCCCATCGTGTCCGACGATGTCGTTGCGGCGCTCGCCGACGTGACGCTGGGCGCGCCGCTCAATGACACGGTCGAAGTCGCCGGTCCCGAGAAATTCCGTCTCGACGAGCTGGTGCGCCGCGTGCTGCGCACGCAAAGCGACACGCGTGAAGTCAGGGGCGACGCGCACGCGCGCTATTTCGGCGCCGAGCTCGGCGATGAATCGCTGGTGCCGCTCACGACGCCTCCGCGGCTGGGCAGCACGCGCTTCGAAACCTGGTTCGGCGCCCCGCTGAAGTAGTTCCAAAAGAAGGAAAACATCCATGAACGCCATGACCGCATCCCCGTTGAGCCCGCCACCGGCGCCATTCGCGCCTCCCCACGCCACACGGCCCGTGGCGGGTGTGTGGGTGCCGGATTCGCCCGTGATCTCGCTTGCCATCGAGTACGCGCGCGCACATTCCGAGCCCTACCTGTTCAACCACGTGATGCGGTCATGGCTGTTCGCCGAAAGCCTCGCGCAGGCGAGTCGCATCGAGCACGATGCCGAGGTGCTGGCGGTGGCCACTCTGCTGCACGACCTCGGGCTCTCGCCGGAATTCGACGGCCCGCTGCGATTCGAAGTGGAAGCCGCCAACGCCGCGCGCGGCTTCGCGCAGCGTGTGGGGTTCGACGCGCGTCGCGCGCAGCTGGTCTGGGACGGCGCCGCGCTCAATTCGACGCCCTCGATCGCCCTGTACAAGGAGACCGAGGTGAGGCTGTGCACGCTGGGCATCGGCCTCGACTGGGGCGGCTGGGGCTACGAGTCGCTGCCCAGGCCGCAGATCGACGCCATCGTCGCAAAATTTCCGCGGCTGCAGATGAAGCAGCAGTTCTCGCGGGCCGTGTGCCGGCTGTGCGAAACGCGCGCCGCGACGACCTACGACAACTTCGCGCGCGACTTCGGCGAACGATTCGTCGCCGGCTATCGCGCGCCTTCCACCGTGGACCTGCTGTTCGCGGCGCCGTTCGGGGAGTGAGGCACATGAAACTCAGCCTCGATCCCGTCGCCACCGCGCCGCGCCACGTCACCGCCGAAGCGGAAGCCCTGGCGGAGTGGTACGACGCGCACCCCACGATCCGCCGTCTCTGGGCCATCCGCGACGCGCAGGGCCTGAGCGTGATCGTCACGCTCGAGCCCACCATGGACAACGACGACACGTATCCCGCGTGGTTCGCCTGCAGCCAGCGATGGAGCAGCGAGATCCGCTCGATCGCGCGCGGTCCTGCGAACCTGGAGCTGCTCGACGAGCCCTCCGTGGACGAATTCGAAATCGATCTCGACGGCGAGATCGTCGCCGCCATCAGCTGGCGGGACCCCACGTCATTCTGGAAAGCGGACTAGGTGCACCATGAAAAAGCTCTCGCTGCTCATTGCATTCGCATTCGGTTTCGCGCAGGCCGGGGAACATCCGGTAGTGACGCCCCTGATGCACAAGACACTCGACGACTTGCCGGGCAAGGAGGCGGTGGTCATCACCGTGGAGTTCGCGCCGGGCGGCGAGGACCCCATCCATCGCCACGATGCCCACGCCTTCGTGTACGTGCTCGAGGGCTCGATCGTCATGCAGCTGAAAGGCAAGAAGGCGGTGACGCTGAGCCCTGGCCAGGTCTTCTACGAGGGCCCGGACGACATCCACCTCGTCGGGCGGAATGCGAGCGATACCGAGCCCGCGAAGTTCGTCGTGGTCCTCGTGAAGAACCAGGGAGTCGATCCCGTGTTGCCGGTTGACTAGTTTGCCCTCCGCCCGTCGCAACGAAGATGACGGGTGCCAGTTCGTCGAGGAGGCTGTGACTGAGGCGCGCACTTTCCATCCGTTCGTGCGCGGGACGGCTCACGCCGGCGCAGTGTCCCTGCCAATGCCGGCCAGCTACACGACGAGGCGACGGGCGGAGGCAAGACCCACCACCAGAGGAGAAGGCAGATGAAACTCTATTACTCACCCGGCGCCTGCAGCCTGGCGGACCACGTCGCACTGCTGGAAGGCGGCTTCGATTTCGAGCTGGAACGCGTCGATCTCAGGAGCAAGCTGACCGAAACCGGCGCGGACTTCCTCGCCATCAATCCCAAGGGCTACGTGCCGGCGCTGGTCCTGGACAGCGGCGACATCGTCACCGAGAACATCGCGGTGCTCGACTGGATCGCGACGCAGGCGCCGGCATTGGGTCTCGGCGGCCCGCTGGGACGCACGCGGCTTCTGCAGACGCTGGCCTACATCTCTACGGAAATCCACAAAGGCTTCAAAGCGATCTTCGTCGGGGCCAGCGAGGAGGACCGGGTGCAGGCCGGGACGATCGTCAACCGGCGCCTGCGACTGCTCGCGGAGCAGAAGGCGGGCAAGTACCTGTTCGGCAACGAGCCGACGGTGGCGGATTTCTACCTGTTCGTGATGCTGCGGTGGGCGGTGAAATTCGGCATCGAAATTCCCGACGTATTGGGCACGTTGCAGGCGCGGATGATGGAGCGTCCGGCAGTGCAGGCCGCGATCGAGTTCGAAGAAGTGCGCGCCGGCCGGGCGCGGAGCGCGTGATGGCTTCCGGCGACGCCAGCGCCGGCGAAAGGGGACGCCTGCTCGACTGGCTCGACAAGCGCCTGCCGATCCGCGCGCTGATCGAAAACCAGCTCACGGGCTACTACCCGCCGAAGAATCTCAATGCCTGGTACTACTTCGGCGTAATGGCGCTGGTGGTGCTGGGCCTGCAGTTGCTGAGCGGCATTTTCCTCGCCATGCACTACAAGCCCGACGCCGCCAGCGCGTTCGATTCGATCGAGCGGCTGATGCGCGAGGTGAAGTGGGGCTGGCTGATCCGCTACATGCACTCCACCGGCGCGTCGTTCTTCTTCATCGTGGTCTATCTGCACATGTTTCGCGCGCTGCTGTACGGCTCGTACAAGGCGCCGCGCGAGGTGCTGTGGATCCTCGGCATGCTGGTGTTCCTGGCACTCATGGCCGAGGCATTCATGGGTTACGTATTGCCCTGGGGCAACATGTCCTTCTGGGCGGCACAGGTGATCGTGAACCTGTTCGGCACGATTCCTTACATTGGTGCCGGGCTCGTCGAGTGGATTCGCGGCGACTACGGCATCGGGGATGCAACCTTGAGCCGCTTCTTCTCGCTGCACGTGATTGCCGTGCCACTGGGCATACTGCTGCTGGTCACCCTGCATCTGATCGCGCTGCGCACCGTGGGCTCGAACAATCCCGAGGGCATCGAGGTCAAGGAAGCCACCGACGCGTACGGCAAGCCGCTCGATGGCATTCCGTTCCATCCTTACTACATCGTCAAGGACGTGCTCAGCGTGGGCGTATTCCTCGCGGTGTTCGCCTTCGTGTTGTTCTTCTCGCCCACGTTCGGCGGATATTTCCTCGAGCCCAACAACTTCGAGCCCGCCAATCCGTCATCCACGCCTGAACACATTGCCCCGGCCTGGTACTTCGCTCCCTTCTACGCCATCCTGCGCGCGGTCCCCGACCAACGCCTGGGAGCGATACTGATGCTGCTGGCGGTGCTTTCGTTCTTGTTCCTCCCGTGGCTCGATCGTTCGCCGGTGAGGTCGATGCGCTACAAGGGCGGGCCGTCGCGCGTCGCGCTCGTGACCTTTGCAGCGTCATTCGTCGGGCTTGGCTACCTGGGCCTCCAGCCCGCTGATCCGCTCAATGTGCTGCTCGCACGCTTGCTCACTACGCTCTATTTCGCCTATTTCTGGCTCATGCCAGTGTACTCGAACGCGGCGGGAGTGAGACGCGTGCCCGCGCGCATTCGATCGCGTTGACGCATTGAATCGGGCGGAAAGCCGCGCATTCAAAATGTCGGAATCGTCGGCTAGCCATGCGGCACCCGTGCGCGTAGCGTCGCCCGCTGTTCTCGATCGGAGCCAAGGAGGGCACGATGAGCACGGGAATCTTCAGATCCATTGGAGTTGCAGCGGCCTGTCTGTTGGTTTCGCCCGCCATCCTCGCGGACGATTCCCCGCGGCAACAGAATTCCGCAGAGCAACAATCCGCGCGCGGCAGGGGTCACGACGGCTTCGCATCGCGCGTCTCCGTCGGGTACCGGATCAACCCGGTGCCTCTGCAGCTGCGCGGCAAGAACCGGATGCTGGTCGGACTCGGCAGCTATCTCGTCAACGCCGCGGGCGGCTGCAACGATTGCCACACGCATCCGTCGTTCGCGCCGGGCGGCGATCCGTTCCAGGGCGAGACGGAGATCATCAACACCGCGCAGTTCCTCGCGGGGGGCCGGCAGTTCGGGCCAGTCACCTCGGCGAACATCACGCCCGACGAACTCGGCCGTCCGGCGGGGCTCACGTTCGAGGAGTTCGAACACCTGCTGCGCACCGGACGCGAAGCGGACGGCGAAATCCTGCAAGTCATGCCATGGAACGTGTACGGCAACATGACGCGCCTCGACCTGCGCGCGATCTACGAGTACCTGAGCGCGATCCCGTCGCTGCCGGACAACCCCGAGCCCGGACCGTGAACGACTCCGCCGTGAGAGCCGTCGCCGACGGCAAGCCCGTCGCCGCCAACGGCGTCGAGCGGATCATGGAAGTCGGCATGGGCTTCTGGCCGTCGAAGGTGCTGCTCACCGCGGTCGAGCTGGGCGTCTTTTCGGTGCTGGGCGGCAAATCCATGACCGGACGGGAGCTCGGCGCGGCCCTGCAACTGCATCCGCGCGGCATGGCCGACTTCTTCGATGCGCTCGTCGCGCTCGAATTCCTCGAGCGGGACGGCAACGGACCCGGCGCGCGCTACCGGAATACGCCGGCGACCGCGCAGTTCCTCGACAGGGCTCAGCCCGGCTACATCGGCGGCATGCTCGAGATGTCGAGCGCGCGCCTGTTCCGCTTCTGGGGCGACCTCGATGTCGCGCTCCAGACCGGGCAGCCGCAGAACGAAATCAAGCACAGCGGCAAGTCGATGTTCGAAACGCTGTACGCGGATCCGGCGCGGCTCGAGCAGTTCATGGACGCGATGCGCGGCATCTCCACGCCCAACTTCCTGGCGCTCGCGGACAAGTTCGATTTTTCCCGCTACCGGACGCTGTGCGACGTGGGCGGTGCAAGCGGCTTGCTGTGCACGCTCCTCGCGCGGCGCCACCCGCACCTGCAATGCGTGAGTTTCGACCTGCCCGCCGTCGAGCCGATCGCGCAGCGGTGGATCTCGCGTGATCTGGACGGCGGGCGGGTTCGAACGGCATCCGGTGATTTCCTGAAGGACCCGCTGCCCAGCGCCGACGTCATCACGATGGGCATGATCCTGCACGACTGGAATCTCGAGAAGAAGCAGCACCTGGTGCGGCTGGCGTACGACGCACTGCCGCCCGGCGGCGCCTTCATCGCCATCGAGAACCTGATCGACGACCAGCGCCGCGAGAACGCCTTCGGGCTGATGATGTCGCTGAACATGCTGATCGAATTCGGCGATGCGTTCGATTTCACGGGCGCGGATTTCTGGAGCTGGTGTCGCGAGGCGGGATTCAAACGCCACGAGGTCCTGCACCTCGCCGGACCGTGCAGCGCGGCGATCGCGTACAAGTAGGACGACTCAGACCGCGACAGATCTAGCGCCCGGTCAGCGCGGCTTCACCCCAGGTGACGGAGAGCGCCTCGTTCTGCGTGGCGGCGCTGCGCGCCACCAGCTCGATGAGCTTCACGCCTTCGACATTCACCTCGAGCGCCTCGGCCGGCATGCCCCATTTCATCGGGTGGCTCTCCGCCAGGCGTTTGCCGTCGCCGTACACCGTGAAGGTCACCGCGTGGGTCTTGTCCGTCGCGGAGTCGTCGACGCCGACTTTCGTGGCAAATCGCTTGTAGCCGTCATTGCGCACTTCCAGGCGCGAGTTGGCGAGGATGCCGATTCCGGAAGCATAGGCATGACGCGCGATCTGCAGCGTCTGTCCGTAGGGCGCGCTGTCGGCGCGCGCGCCGCCCCAGCCGGCGTACTGCGGCCGATCGCCGGCGCCGCGCGTGCCGCCCCAGCCGGCTGCCGTGCGGAAGATGGTCGGATCGGCGATCGGGCGCGTGACGCCATCGACGGCGGGGTTCACCTTGCCCGGTTGCTCGGATAGATAGACGCCGTCGGCGAGGATGCGCGTGCCGTGCGCGCGGAAGATCAACGTCTCGCGCGGCGCGACGTGCAGCTTCGTTTCCTTGGTGAACTTGAGCTGCTGTTTCGTCCAGAGATCGGTCATCTCGACGGGCGCGTCGTCGCGGAACTTGAGCTGCGTCGCCTGCAGGTTGACGTCGTAGTCGCCCGAGCCGCGATTGAAGATCGCGACGGCCTTGTCGCCGTTGGCCAGGGTCTTCACCAGGATCTGCAGATCGCTGGTGTCATACGCGACCGTCGCCTGATTGCCCGCGGCGTCCTGGTCGAGCGCGATGATGTCGGCGTTGCCGAGGACATCCATCAAGGCGTCCGGCGTCTGGCGCAGATCCGCGCCGATGAGCAGCGGCGCGTTCATCATGGCCCAGAGCGCGAAATGCGAGCGCGCTTCGGTGAGGTGCTGCGCGTCGAAATCGCCGGCGCCGATGTACAGCATGTCCGGATCGTTCCAGGAGCCAGGATGGGCATAGAGCGCGCGATGCACGGCACTGTCGTAGTTCACCAGCAGGCGGCCCCAGGCCGGCGCGATGTCGTCGCTGGTGCGTGAGACGTTGCCCACGTCCTTGGCCCAGGCGCGCACGTCGGCCGCGCCCCAGATGCACAGCGAGTACAGGAAATCGCCATCCGGATTGCTGTGCTCGATCGCCGCGCCGACGCGGCGGAACAGACCCTGCACGGCGGCGACGTCGGTGCGCGTGATGGCGCCCAGATCCATGATGGGCGGCAGCGCGCGCGCCTGGCCGGCCTTCACCTTCGATGAGTTCGGCCCGAAGTCGCGCAGCCCGCAGCCGTCGACCTTGATGTAGTCGAAGCCCCATTCGTCGAAATACAGCGCGATGTCCTGCTCGATGTGATCGTAGAGTCCTACCTCGCGCTCCTCCACGCTGCCCTTGGGCAGGTGCTCGTCGGTGGGACTCCAGGCCTGCGCGCAGGTGTTGCGCCCCATGTCCGAGTAGATGCCGGCCTTGAGGCCCATGGCGTGCAGCTTGTCGGTGAACG
>DASTHJ010000419.1:0-4688 GCA_035718265.1 Steroidobacteraceae bacterium
CACGGGTCGTTGCGGCGGCCATTGAACAGAATCATGATGCACGCGGCATCATCTGGCCGGACGCCATCGCGCCCTTCCAGGTGGTGGTGGTTCCGATCAACGCCCCGAAGTCGCCCCGTGTCCGTGATACCGCCGAACTCCTCTACAACGAACTCCGCGCCGCCGGCATCGACGTGCTGCTCGACGATCGTGACGAGCGCCCCGGCGTCAAGTTCGCGGACTGCGAGCTCATCGGCATTCCGCACCGGGTGGTCGTGGGCGATCGCGGCCTGGAAAAAGGCCAGCTCGAGTACCGCCACCGGCGCGCCGAAGTCGCCGAGGAGTTCCCGGCGGCGGATGCGCTCGCCTTCCTGCGCGGCAGGCTCGCGGGCTAACTACATGCCGGCGCGCCACCGCACCGCGCTGCCGCTGCTCGTCGTCGCGGTGCTGTCGCTCGGCGGCCCCGCCCTGGCCGCGCCGGCCGCCGACGCGCAGCGCGAACCCGAGATCAAGGGCGCGGTGCAGCACGCCATCGAGCAGGCCGAGTGCTTCGAGGACCGGTACGATTCGGCGGTCTGGTACAAGATGATGGAGCCGCGGCTGCGCAAGCGCGTGCCGGATCGCGACGAGCGCATGGCCATCCTCAAGAACGTGTTCTGCGAGGCGAACCGCAGCGGCGAGATCCGCCTGCCCCCCGGCCTGGTGATGGCGCTGATCGACGTCGAGAGCGGCTTCAATCGCTATGCCGTCTCCTACGCCGGCGCCGTCGGACTCATGCAGGTCATGCCGTTCTGGCCGGAGACGCTCGGCATGCGCCGCCACCAGCTGACCAAGGTGTCGGAAAACATCCGCATGGGCTGCGCCATCTTCCGTGCCTATCTACGGCGCGAGGACCACAACATCGCGCGCGCGCTGGCGCGCTACAACGGCAGCATCGGCAAGCGCTGGTACTCGGACAAGGTGATCGCGCAGTGGACGCGCTGGAACGGCGCCGACGACCTGGGGCGCGCCACGGCGCATCAACCCGAGGTGAAGCTGGTGGTGCGCTGAACCGCGGCCGGATCGACATCCGCGGAATCCACCGCGGTGACCTTCGAAGCCGCCGACCCTTCCCAGAGCCACTTCTCGAACGCCGCCACCACGGCCGCCTCGCCGCAGGCCAGCACCTCCACGCGCCCGTCGGCCAGGTTGCGCGCATGACCCGTGAGCCCCAGTTCCTGCGCCTTGCGCACGCAGGTGGCACGGTAGAACACGCCCTGTACTCGCCCCGACACGTAAGAACGTCGACAGATCATGCGGCATGTTTATCATGCGCGACCCATGACCGAAATATTGATCGTCTACTACTCGCGCCACGGCGCCACCGCCGCGCTCGCGCGCCATGCCGCGCGCGGCGTGGAATCCGTGCCGGGCTGCCAGGCCACGCTGCGCACCGTGCCGCCGGTCAGCGCCGAGAGCGAGCGCCCGGTCAAGGCGGTGCCGGACAGCGGCGCGCCCTACGCCTCGCTCGACGACCTGCGGCGCTGCGACGGATTGTTGTTAGGCAGCCCGACGCGCTTCGGCAACATGGCCGCGCCGCTCAAGCACTTCCTCGACGGCACCTCGTCGCTGTGGCTGGACGGATCGCTGTCGGGCAAGCCCGCCGGCCTGTTCTCCTCGACCCAGACGCTGCACGGCGGCCAGGAGGCCACGCTGCTCACCATGGCGCTGCCGCTGATCCACCACGGCATGCTGATCACCGGCATCCCGTTCACGGAGCGCGGCCTGAACCAGACACGCACCGGCGGCACGCCCTACGGCGCGACGCACGTCGCGGGCTTCGCGGCACAACCCGGCGCGTTGTCGGAAGACGAAATCGAGCTGGCACAGGTGCTGGGCCGGCGCGTGGCCGGCTTCGCGGTCGCGCTGGCCGCGACGCGCCAGCCGGCGACCGCCAGATCCTGAAGCTCAATTCCCCGACCGGCCCTCGATCACGGCGCGGATGAACGGCACGGTCAGTCGCCGCTGCGCCGCGAAGGCGGCGTCGTCGAGCGTGTCGAGGATTTCGCACAGCGTGCGCATGTCGCGCGGGAAGCGGCGCTGCAGGTAGCGGGCGGTCTCGGCCGGCAGCTCGATGCCGCGCAGCCGCGCCCGCAGGTCGAGCGCCTGCAGCTGCTCGTCGTCGTTGAGCTCGCGCACCGCGAAGATCACCGAGGAACCCAGCCGCGACTTCAGGTCCGGCAGGTCGAAGGCGACGTGCGCCGGCGTCTCGCGCGCCGCGAACAGCAGCGTGCCGTGGCGCTCGAGCGCCGCCTGCCACAGCGAGAACAGGCGCCGCTCCCAGTCACCGAGGCCCGCGACCACCTGCACGTCGTCGAAGCAGGCCACGTCCAGCGACTCGGCGCCATCCAGCGTGCCGGGCCCGAAGGGCAGCAGCGCCTCCAGCGGTAGATAGGCGGCGCGCCGGCCCGGCGCCACCGCGGCACACACCGCCTGCAGCAGGTGCGACTTGCCGGCGGTGTGCGGCCCGGCCAGCCAGGTGGCGCCACCCGGCGTGGTGGCGGCCAGCTGCTGCAGGTGCGTGACCAGCTCCTGGTTGCGCGCCGTCAGGAAACTCGCAAAGGTGGCGCGCTCCTTGAGTTGCACGCCGAGCGTCAGCTGTCGCATGGCGGAAACTCAGGTCGCGAGCGCTCGCCGCGTGAACATCGTCAGGTAGTCGAATCCCGAGACGATGGTGGTCAGCAGCGTGAGGATGGCGAGCGCGGTCACCATCTCGGGCGTCGGCAGCCCGGTGGCCGCGCCGAGCACGGCGGCCAGCACCACGGCGAGCTGCATGCCGGTATTGATCTTGCTGATGATGGTCGGCCGGCCGTGCAGCGGGCCGAACCACAACCGGTACACCAGCGCGCCCGAGCCGATCAGCACGTCGCGCGCCACCACCACGGCGGTGAGCCACCAGGGCACCAGGTTGTTCCAGGTGGCGGTCAGGAACAGCGCCACCAGCAGCATCTTGTCGGCCAGCGGATCGAGGATCTTGCCGAGGTGCGAGGTCCAGTTGAAGCGCTTCGCCAGCCAGCCATCGAGCCCGTCGGACACGGCGCACACCGCGACCAGCGCCAGCGCCGTCCAGTATTCGCCCGCCTGCAGCGCGACCACGGTCGGCCAGATCAGCAGGATGCGGATGACGCAGATGATGTTGGGCAGGTGATGCATCAGGGACGATAGCGGAACGCGACACTGCCGCCCGCGGCAGGGTCGGTGCGTTCCAGGCTGGTATTGCCGGCGAGCGCGCTCTGCAGCGAGTCCGCGCCACCGCGCGCCACCACCGAGAAGGTGGCGCGCGTGCCCGACACCTCGGCGAGCTGCACGCTCTCGACGCCGCCGGCGGCGCCGAGGATGTCCGCGACGCGCGCGTAGTCGCGCAGCGTCGGCACGTTCTCGATTTCCACCAGGATCGACTGCTCCGGCAGGGCCGCGAAGGCCTGCGCATTGCGTACGAAGATGTCCGCGGCGCCGTTGACGCCCTCCTCGAGCGAGCCGCTCCAGCTTTCGGTGATGCCGGGCGCCGCCATGTTCCAGCGCCACGGACCGCCGTCGACCGCGGCATCGCCGTAGCCGACCATGACCGCATCGGCGCCGAGGCGCTGGGCCGCGGCCAGCGCCACGTCGATGGGGATGTCGCCGCCGCCGGCAGGCAGGTTCAGGGCCTCGGGACGCGCCACGCGCACCGGCTGTCCGCGCAGGTTGCCGGCCGAATCGAGCGCGCCCTCGACCTGCCGGCGACTCTGGAAACTGGCGAATGCGGGACCGCCGGTGAGCACGATCAACAGCAGCGGCCGATCGCTGGCCCAGAGGGCGCGGCCCGCCGCCGTGATGTCACGCGACAGGGCGGCGGCGTCGAAAACCAGTGTGGTGCTGCCGCTGCCCGCGGGGCGGGTCGCGATCACGTATTGCTGGGCCTGCGCGAGGATGCCGGACAGCGCCGGATCGTTGGCGGCATCCCGCGCACCCGTGGCGCGCACCAGCACCTGGCGCAATCCGCTCAGCGCCTGCGTGGCGGCGTCGAGCTGCGAGGACACGTTGACTTCGAAGACGCGCACCGGGCGCAGCGCTTCGGCGCGCGGCGCCAGCACCAGCAGCGCCATGCCGATCAAACTGACGATCAAGTTACGCATTGGCTACAATATCGCACGTTTTTTCCTGAGCTGCCGCGCCGGCATCCCGCACGACCGATGACCCAATCCGGACTGACCTATCGCGACGCCGGCGTCGATATCGACGCGGGCGACGAACTCGTCGAACGCATCAAGCCCGTCGTCAAACGTACGATGCGCCGCGAGGTACTCGCCGGCATCGGCGGCTTCGGCGCACTGGTGGAAGTCCCGCTGGACCACTATCGCAAGCCCGTGCTGGTGTCGGGCACCGACGGCATGGGCACCAAGCTTCGCCTGGCCATCGACACGGGCCGGCACGACAGGATCGGCATCGACCTGGTGGCGATGTGCGCCAATGACGTCGCCGTGTCGGGCGCGGAGCCGCTGTTCTTCCTCGACTACTACGCCACCGGCAAGCTGCAGGTGCAGGTGGCGGAATCCGTGATCCGCGGCATCGCGGAAGGCTGCGAGCTGGCGGGTGCCGCGCTGGTCGGCGGCGAGACCGCCGAGATGCCGGGCATGTACCAGGGCGACGACTACGACCTGGCCGGTTTCTGCGTGGGCGTGGTCGAGCGG